>JBGSYE010000156.1:0-5041 GCA_041751075.1 Chthoniobacteraceae bacterium | reverse complement strand
GGTCGAGGAGGCGGAGCCGCCGCCTCGTCGCTCCGAGTCGCCGCTGCTCCCGGCGCTGGACGCCGTCGTGGATGCCCGGCAGGTGAGCATCGACAGGCTGCGCCGCCTCGCACGGTGGCTGAAACTCGCCGTGCTCGCCTTCGTCGCACTATCGCTGCCCGCCGCCTTGTGGGTCGGGCTCACCCATTTCCTCCTCGTGTTCGGCTTCGCCCTCTTCCTCGCGAGCCTCGTCCTCTTCCTCCACGCCCGTCTCGCCCTGCTGGGCCAGCGCCTCGTCGGGCTGCGTTACACCCGCAGCGGTCTTGCGGATGAATTGCTGCCCACCCGCCAGCGCGAACCCCTGCTTCGCCGCGCCGCGGAATTCCTCGGATGATGAAAAGGCAGAAGCTAAAGGCCAGAAGGCAAAAAACTCCTTCGAGTTCATTTCAGCGAGCGACCAGTCGCTGCCCACTTCTGACTTCTGAATTCTGACTTCTCACTTTTCCACCATGCCCGTGCAACACACTCCGAACGCCGATCTCGAACAATCGCTCTTCCGCGCCAACCTCAAGGAAACCCGGCTGCGTCACCGCGCCTTATTCGCCTTTCTCCTGCCGGTGGTGATCGGCGCCGCGTGGCTCATCTACTCGCTCGTGGTGGTCACGCATTGGGAGGCGGAGTCGCGTGCCGTCGCCGTGCGCGAGACCGAGATCGTCAAACGCGAAGCCGAGTCGAAACAGGCCGTCGCCGACGCCGATGCCCGGCGTGCGGCGGCCGAGGGATCCGTGGCCGGGGCGCAGGAAAAGGAGCAGGCCGCCCAGGCGCAGGCGGCGGATATCGAGCAGCGGCTGGTGAAAGTGCGCGAGGAAATCGGTGCGCTCAATCTGCTGCTCGGCGAGATCAGTGCCGCGAAATCCAAGGCCTCAAAACTCGGCGCGAGCGAACCCGTCGAGGCGCATCTGACCGAGATCCGCACCGCGCTCGGCAAGACCATCGGCCGCATTGAAGGCGAGATCGACAAAGGCCTGCCGCCTGCGGAGCAAAAGGCCCGCGTGCACCTGCTCATCACCGACGACTCGCAGCGCGCCATCGCCAAGGCGCTCGAGCCCGTGCTCGAGAGTGCGGGCTACGACGTGGTCGGCGTGACGAAGAGCGCCATCAAACGCAGCGACGGCACCGAGATCCGCTACTTTCGCGAACCGTCCGACCGCGGGGAAGCCACGAAACTTCAAGAGCTGATTCAGAAGCAACCCGGCCAGAGCGAGGCGAAGCTCGCGCGCGGCAGCGATTCCGATCTGACGACCGGGAGCCGGAAATTCCAGGTCTGGATCGGCAAGCCGCCGCCAGTCGCCTCGCGGCGATGAACTTCAACGCCGCGCTACTCTCGCACCCACACGAGGTCTCGCGTTGAGAGTCCGAGACTTGTCAGGGCGCCGGCGATCCCGAGGCGGGTGTCCCGCACGCGATCCTGGATCCATAATTCCGTCCCCGCCGCTGGACAGCCGAGATGGCGGACCAACGCGAAAGCCGTCCTGCTGCGAGCCGGTCGAGCCATGGCTACGTCTGTAAAATCGAGGTCGTCGTGACTTCGCGCAAAACTCAGGCCGCATCGCTTGGAAATCTCCCATGGCTCGAACCGCAACACCGCCGCAGCGCGGCTCAACCCGGCGGGCCAGGGGTCGAGCGACAGTTGCGTGAAGGCTCGTTGGACTCTCGGGGTCGATGTTTCAATGGCGGGCATGGGGCGGCAGTCAGTCGCGGTAGCGAACTTTCGTGATGGTAATTGCGATTCGCGCAAAGTCACCTTCGATGACGACTTCACCTCGAGCCCGTGCAGCGTGCGGACGCCAGCATGCCTGTCCGGGAGGCGATCCCGGGTCGGGCTCGATCGCACAAGTGAACTCGATGCCTTCCGCTTGCGGTGGGAGCGGTCCAACATATGCCTGCACCGCCGGAAGATCGCCACCTCGTGGCGCGCGGCCCCACAGTTCGCCACTGCTCTGCTGGCGTCCGGCATCAGTCCATGTCTGCGTGGGCGATGCCAGACGGTGGAAGATGGGGGGCGGCACGACTCAATGAATCTTCGGCTCCGGCGTGGGCGCTCCGGCGTGGAGGAAGCGGAAGTCGCAACCTTCGTCGGCCTGCGTCACCTCATTGAGGAAGAGGGAAAGGTAGCCGCGCATCAGGATGGGAGGGGCGGCTTTCCATGCACCCTTGCGCGCAGCCATTTCCTCGTCGGAAATTTCCAGCGTCAGCGTGCGGGCCGCGATATCGAGCGCGATGAGGTCGCCGTCGCGGACGAGCGCCAGCGGACCGCCGATCGCGGATTCCGGAGCGACGTGCAGCACGCACGCGCCGTAGCTGGTGCCGCTCATCCGCGCATCGGAGATGCGGAGCATGTCGCGCACGCCTTGTTCGAGCAGCTTCTTCGGGATGGGCAGCATGCCCCACTCGGGCATCCCCGGTGCGCCGATCGGGCCGGCGCTTTGGAGCACGATCACGCTGTCCGCGGTGACGGGCAGCGCGGGATCGTCGAAGCGCGCGGCGAGATCGTCGTAGTCGCGGAAGACGACCGCCGGGCCGGTGTGCTGGAGGAAGCGCGCCTCCATCGCGGCGTGTTTGATGACGGCCCCGCGGGGACACAGGTTGCCGCGCAGGATGGCGGTGCCGCCTTCCGGGGAGAGCGGGTTGTCGATCGAGCGGACGACTTCGCGATTGTAGATCTCCGCGCCGGAGAGATTCTCGCGAAGGGTGCGGCCATTCACGGTCATGGCGTCGCCGTGCAGGGAGCCAGGCAGCTGTGCCAGCAGCGCACGCAGGCCGCCGGCGAAGTAAAAATCCTCCATGAGGAAACGTCCCGCGGGCCGCAGATCCGCGAGCCGCGGCGTGCGGCGCGAGATTTCGTCGAACTTCTCGAGCGGCAGCTTGAAGCAGGCGCGGCCGGCCATCGCGACGAGATGTACGATCGCATTTGTCGATCCGCCCACCGCCATGTCCGCGACGATCGCGTTCTCAAATGACTCCATCGTCAGGAACTGCGATGGCCGGAGATCGGCCCACACATTCTCCACGATCTGCCGCCCGCTCTGCGCAGCCATCCGCCAGTGCTCCGCGTCGCTCGCCGGGATGGACGAAGCGCCTGGCAGCGTGAGCCCGAGGGTCTCGGCGATCGCCGTCATCGTGCTCGCTGTGCCCATCGTCATGCAGTGGCCGTGCGAACGCGCGATGCCCGCCTCGACCTCGCTCCACTGCTCCTCGGTGATGTTGCCCGCGCTTTTCTCTGCCCAGTATTTCCACGCATCCGAGCCCGAACCGAGGATCTGCCCGTGCCAGTTTCCCCGGAGCATCGGCCCGCCCGGCACGAAGATAAATGGAAGCCCCGCCGAGAGCGCGCCCATGATCAGCGCCGGCGTGGTTTTGTCGCACGCGCCGAGGAGGACCGCGCCGTCGATGGGATGGCAGCGCAGCACTTCCTCCGTCTCCATCGCGAGGAGATTGCGATAGAGCATCGTCGTCGGCTTCATGAAGTTTTCGCTCAGCGAGAGCACGGGGATTTCCACCGGCATCCCGCCCGCCTGGAGCACGCCCTTCTTCGCATTCTCCGCGAGCACCTTGAAATGCAGGTGGCACGGATTGATGTCGCTCCACGTATTCAGGATCGCGATCACGGGCTTGCCCGCCCAGTCCTCGGGGCCGAGCCCCATCTGCCGCGCGCGGGAGCGATGGCCGAAGCTGCGGAGATCGTTCGGTCCAAACCAGCGGTGGGAGCGGAGCTGTGTGGGAGTCAGACGGATGGGCATGGGCGTGGGGAAAATGCCAAGTTCCAAGAACCAAAATCCAAGGAAGGACCAAGTTTCAAATGGGGAAAACTTCCAGCGACCACTCGAAATTTCTCCGCCCTTGGCCTTTGAGACTTGCTTGGAATTTGGTTCCTGGAATTTGGTATTTTTCAGCGCATCGGCCAGAGCCACGCGGTGAGCATCGTCAGCACGAGGCCGGAGACGCCCTGGATGGACATCATCGGCGAGACCGTGCGCAGCGTCTGCTCTTCGCGCAGGCCGGAGAGGCGCGTGATGATCCAGAAGCCCGCGTCATTCATCCATGGGAAGGGCTTCGAGCCGCAGCCGATCGCGACTGCGAAATAGACGGGGTGGATCGGCGCGCCACCCGCGAGCAGCGCCTTGGCGATCGGCGCTGCGGTGATCATCGCGACCGTCGCGGAGCCTTGCGCGGTGCGGACGAGCGCGGTGACGAGGAAGACCATCGGCAGCGCGACACTGTGCGCACCCTGGAAATGCGTGGCCACTTCCCCAGCGATGCCCGTCTGCTGGAGCACGCCGCCGAAGGCGCCGCCCGCGGCGATGATGAGCAGGATCACGGCGCCCTCGCTCACGGCATTTTTCACGGCCGCAGCACCCGCGCCGGCCTGGCCGATGAGGGGCATGAGCGCAGCCAGCGCGCCGAGGGTGAGGGCCATGTCCTTGTCGCCGATGGTGCGGATGAGCCATTCGAGCCAGCCGCCCTTTTGATGCGGCGCGGCTTCGTAGGAGGCGTCAAAGCCGATCAACGCGATGGGCAGGATGACGGGAATGAGCGCGAGCCAGAGCGGCGGGAGTTTGCGATCGGGCGCGGGTTCCGGGAGGTCGTCGATCGGGACTTCGAGCGTGTGGCGGCGATTCGACCAATGCGCGAATGCGACACCGGTGAGTGCCGCGCCGAGTCCGATCGCGGAGCCCATCCCGATCATCAGTCCGAGCGGCACGCCGAGATCGCCGGCGACGAAAAGCGGCCCCGGCGTCGGCGGAACCAGCGAGTGGGTGATGGTCCCGCCGGCCACGGTACACATCACGAGCAGCAGGTAGTTGCGGCCGGTCTTGCGCGCCACGGCTTTGAAGAGCGGCGCGAGCAGATACATCACCGTGTCGAGCATCACCGGCATGCAGAGCACGAAGGACGAAGTGAAAAACGCCCAGTGCGCACGAGTGGCGCCGAACCAGCGCAGCATCGCCGCCGCGATCGCCTCCGCGGCGCCGGAGCGCATCCTGGATTCGCCGATGAGGGT
>JBGSYE010000155.1:0-2434 GCA_041751075.1 Chthoniobacteraceae bacterium | reverse complement strand
TCAAACCGCAGGAAAGCCGCGTCGCGCTGCCGCCCTCCGCCGCCTACCAGCTCGTCCGCCTCGGGCATCCCGTGCTCGTCGAGACGACCGCGGGCGAGGGGTCGGGCTTCACCGACGACGAATACGCGCACGCCGGGGCCGAGATCTTGAAAAGCCACGCGGAAGTTTTCGAGCGCGCCGATCTCATCGTGAAAGTGAAGGAGCCGCAGCCCGACGAATACGCGCTGCTGCGGCGCGACCAGATCCTTTTTACCTACCTCCACCTCGCGGCAAACAAGACGCTCACCGAAGCGCTCCTCACCTCCGGCGTCACGGCCATCGCCTACGAGACCGTCGAGGCGAACCAGCGCCTGCCGCTGCTCGAGCCGATGAGCGAGATCGCCGGGCGCATGTCGATCATCATGGGCGGTTATTTCCTCGCGAAGCACACCGGCGGCAAGGGCGTCTTGCTCGGCGGAGTGCCCGGGGTGCTGCCGGGCAAAGTCGTCGTCATCGGCGGTGGCACCAGCGGCGTGAATGCCGCGCGCATGGCCACCGGCCTGGGTGCCGACGTGACGATCCTCGAAGTCGATGTCGAGCGCATGCGGTTCCTCGACATCACCCTGCACACCGCGCACACGCTTTACTCCAGCCCCGCGCATTTGCTCGAAATCCTCCCGCGTGTCGATCTGCTCATCGGAGCCGTGCTCGTGCCCGGAGCGAAAGCGCCGAAACTGATCAGCCGCGAGATGCTCCGCGTCATGAAGCCCGGGAGCGTGTTGGTCGATATCGCCATCGACCAGGGCGGCTGCGCCGAGACCTCGCGCCCCACGACCCACCACGATCCGATTTACGAGGAGGAAAAAGTCACCCACTACTGCGTCGCCAACATGCCCGCCGCCTACGCGCGCACCGCCACCCAGGCGCTCACAAACGTGACCTATCCCTACATCGAAATGCTGGCCGAGCGCGGCCTGGCCGCCGCCTTTGAGCGCGACCCCGGCTTCCAGCTCGGCCTGAACACCTGGCAGGGGAAACTCACCCAACAGCCCGTCGCCGCCGCCCACAACCTCTCACATATCGATCCTGCCACGCTCCATTTTCCTGCGAACTGAGGGAAGCCATTCGTGTTTCCTTACCCAGTTGCGGTCGATCGACTGAGTGCCTCCGCCCCGCGCGCGAACGCCGCGGGGAACTCCACTTTCCGATGGCTCGAACCGCCCGCCGCCTGTAACTTTGGCGTCATGGAAAGGGTCTGCCACAAACAGAAATCTTTCGCGGAAGCGACGGCGCGGGAAATCCGGGAGGCGCGCGCCATGACGCCCGCCGAGCGCGTGCGCATCGCCCACGCGCTACGGCGGCGAGCCTTTTCCAAGAACGCTCCCGACGTGCGCGCATGCCATCGCGAACGATAGACGGCTCGGCCTTCTCCGCCGACATCATCGAGTTCATCGGCCATCTCCAGAATCATCGCGTGCGCTACGTCGTCGTGGGTGGCGAGGCCGTCATCTTCCATGGCTATCCGCGACTCACCGGCGATATCGGCTTTTTCTACGAACCGGCGAATAGCAACGCCATGCGCCTGATGCGAGCGCTCGACGGATTCTGGAGCGGCAACATCCCTGGCATCGACTCCGTGGACGAGTTGCTCGAACCCGGCATCGTCATTCAATTCGGGCGACCGCCGAATCGCATCGACCTGATGAACCGCATCGACGGGATCACCTTCGCGGAAGCATGGAAGTCCCGCCTCCGCGTGCGTGTGAAGGATTCACCCGTCTCGCTGGCGATGAACTACATCGGCCTGTCCGCGCTGTTGGAAAATAAGCGTGCCTCCGCTCGCGCCAAGGACTTGGACGACCTCGAGCATCTCGAATGACTCGGGGCCGGGATCTCCGAGGCAAAAGGCCGCGCCGAGTCGCGAGGGCGTCTCTTCCGCCCTGGCTGAACCTGCTACTTCTTCTTTTTCTGCGCGCGGTCATTGCGCCCACCTTTTCGCAGCGCGCGCAGCTTCTCCTCATCGCGCGCCATCTCCTCCAGCGTCCGGCTCGAAGCTTTCACCGCCACCAACTCGCCCTCGGCGAGCACCCGCACGATCCAGCCCGCCTGCTTGGCGCCGCTCTCCTTTTGCGAAGACGTCGGCAGGACACCGGAATCGCCATAAGTTGTGGCCTTTCTCTTGACCGTGAACGTGATCTCCTTGCACGCCGCGAGCAGCTTTTCCTCGCGCCCAGGACCGATTTGCAGCTCTTGCTCGCCGCGGTCGTGGAGGTGCGGATTCGACGCACCCACCGCCTTGGCCAGGAAATACCACTCGACCTGCGCCGTTTCGGGCGTCTGCCCAAAATTCCTCACGGCGATCTGCAAATCGGTGCCGGACTGGCGCGTCCGCGTCGAAGAATAGGCGTCCTCCTGATACTTCGCGGTGGAGTTTAAGTAGTTCTTTTGCGCGGTC
>JBGSYE010000154.1:0-5199 GCA_041751075.1 Chthoniobacteraceae bacterium | reverse complement strand
CCCTTCAGCACCGGCTGGCACTGCGCGCATTGCGATCTGGACATCGCGCCGCCATCGCCGGGGCTCTTCAGCTTCAATCATCCGCACGGGGCCTGCCCGGCGTGCCGTGGCTTCGGCCGCACCATCGCCACCGATCTCTTGCGCGCCATCCCCGATCGCAGCCTGAGCATCGCGCAGGGCGTGGTGAAACCTTTCCAGACCGAGAACGGGCGCGAGTGCCAAAAGGACTTGATGCGCTGCGCGGCGGCGAAGGACGTGGATACGATGTGTCCCTTCGATGAGTTGCCGAAGGCCGATCAGGACTGGGTACTCTACGGCGAGAAGACTGGCGCGAAGGGCGAGGACTTGTGGACTTCAGGTCTGTGGTATGGCGTGAAGGGCTTTTTCGCCTGGCTCGAGACGAAGAGCTACAAGATGCACGTCCGCGTGCTGCTCAGCCGCTACCGCAGCTACACGACGTGTCCGGATTGCGAAGGCGGGCGCTACCAGCTGGCGACGCTGAACTATCGCTTCGCCGGAAAGACGCTGCCGGAGCTGATGAGGACGCCGGTGGCCTCGCTCCGCGAGGAAATCCGAAATCCGAAACTCGAAATCCGAAATGACGCGTCCACCGAGATGCTTATGGGTGAAGTCGGGTCGCGGCTCGGCTATCTCGCGGAAGTCGGCCTCGGGTATCTCTCTCTGGATCGCCCGACGCGCTCCCTGAGCGGTGGGGAAGTTGAGCGCGTGAATCTCACGACCTGCCTCGGCGCGTCGCTCGTGAACACGCTCTTCGTCATGGATGAGCCGAGCATCGGACTGCATCCGCGTGACACGGGCCGTCTCATCCGCGTGATGCAGCAGCTCCGCGACAAGGGAAACACGCTGCTCGTCGTCGAGCACGACGAAGCGGTGATTCGCGCCGCCGATAATCTCATCGAGCTCGGCCCCGGCCGCGGCGAAGCCGGCGGCGATCTCGTCTTCAACGGGCCGCTCGCCGAGTTGCTCGGTGGATCGCGCGCACCGGGCGCGATGGCAACCGCTCACGCCGGAGGCGTCACTTATCCGGCCAAGCGGAAGGCGAGGCCGTTGCGCGGCGTTGCGGTGCCATCGCGCTCGGAGCGCGCGACCCACGAAACGTTGACCGCCGACTACCTCACGGGCCGCAAATCCATCCCCGTCCCCGCGAAGCGCCACAAGCCGCGCGCTTTTATCTCCATCGTGGGTGCGAGCGAGCACAACCTGCGCGACATCGACGTGGAGATTCCACTCGGGGTGCTCTGCTGCGTCACCGGCGTCTCCGGTTCCGGCAAGAGCACGCTCGTCCACGATGTACTCTTCGGGAATCTCCAGGCGATGAAGGGCGCGACGGCGGAGGAATTGCCCGGCGCGTGCAAGCGCCTCACCGGCGCGCACAAGGTCGAGCAGGTGGTGATGGTCGATCAGTCGCCCCTCTCGCGCACGCCCCGTTCGACGCCCGCAGTCTATCTCGGCGTCTTCGATGGCATCCGCGAAATTTTCGCCGGCACCTCCGACGCTGTCGCCCAAGGGCTCACCGCGAGCGCCTTCTCCTTCAACGCCGGCGTGGGCCGCTGCGAGCGCTGCGGCGGAAATGGCTTCGAGAAGATCGAGATGCAGTTCCTCAGCGACGTCTTCATCCGCTGTCCGGAATGTGAAGGCCGCCGCTACCAGGCGCACATCCTCGAGATGCGCTGGAATGGGAAGTCCATCCACGATGTGCTGGAACTCACCGTCACCGCCGCGATCCGCTTCTTCGCGGAGCTTGGCGAGGATCGCATCGCCGGGCCACTCGCGGTGCTCGAGGAAGTTGGCCTCGGTTACCTCACCCTTGGCCAGCCGCTCAATATCCTCTCCGGCGGTGAATCGCAGCGGCTGAAACTCGTCGAGCGGCTCACGGATCACAAGAAGGCCAACGCGCTGCTCATTTTCGACGAACCGACGACAGGCCTGCACTTCGACGACGTCGCGGTGCTCGTGAAAGTCTTCCGCCGACTCGTGGAGCAGGGGAACAGCGTGCTCGTCATCGAGCACAACCTCGAAGTCATCAAGTGCGCCGATTACCTCATCGACCTCGGCCCCGAAGCGGGTGGCGATGGCGGACTCGTCGTTGCAACGGGGACGCCGGAGGCGGTGGCCGAGTGCGAGGAGTCGCACACGGGGCGCTTTCTGCGGGAGGTGCTGGGGGAACATTCAACACTCAACATTCAACATCCAACATCCAATGAAGAGACGCTCCGCGTGGCCGAACACGTCCCCGAATACGGACGCGCGTCACTCAACACTCAACACTCAACACTCAACTCTTCGATCTCCGTCCGCGGCGCGCGCGAGCACAATCTCAAGAATATCTCCCTGGAGATCCCGCGGGATCAGATGGTCATCATCACCGGCCTGAGCGGCTCGGGGAAATCCACGCTCGCCTTCGATCTGCTCTTTGCCGAAGGGCAGCGGCGCTTCCTGGATTCGATGTCGCCGTATGCGCGGCAATTCGTCGAACAGCTCGAAAAGCCTGATGTGGACTCGATCACCGGGCTGCCGCCCAGCGTGGCGATCGAGCAGCGCATCACGCGCGGCGGCGGAAAATCCACCGTCGCGACCGTCACCGAGGTCTATCACTTCCTGCGCCTGATGTTCGCGAAACTCGGAACGCAGTTCTGTCCGAAGTGCGATCTGCCCGTGGAAAAACAGACGCTCGCCGCCGCGACGAAGAAGGCCGAGGCGCTCACGCGGAAAGGCCGCATCCACATCCTCGCCCCGCTCGTGAAGGCGCGGAAAGGCTTCCACACCGAGGTCGCGAAATGGGCGGAGCGTCAGGGCTTCGAGGATTTGATCGTCGATGGCCTGCCGCAGCCCGTGGCTCGCTTTACCAAGCTGGAGCGCTTCAAGGAACACACCATCGACGTGGTGCTCGGCGAAAGGAAATCGCCGGGCGGCGTCATGGAACTCGTGAAGCGCGCTTTCGAGATCGGCAAGGGCAGCGCGAAGCTCATGGACACGAAAGGCCGCATCACCGTGCTGAGCACCGAGATGAGCTGCCCCGGTTGCGGGCAATCCTTCGAGGAGCTCGATCCGCGACTCTTCTCCTTCAACTCTCCGCATGGCTGGTGCGTCGAGTGCAAGGGCTTTGGCGAAGTGTGGAAACAGTCGGTCGATCCGAAGCTCGAATCGCAGATCGAGATCGAGATGGCGCAGGAGCGGCAGCACGAGTGGCTCGACGAAGATGAAGCCCGGCCATGCCCGAGTTGCGCCGGCGCGCGGCTCAACGAAATCGCCCGGCATGTCCGCGTGCAGTCTCGGGCGATCGATGAATTCGCCGGGCTCACCGTGAGCGGCGGGCTCGATCTGCTCGGGAAACTGAAATTCAGCGGCAGCCAGAAACAGATCGCCGAAGACATCGTTCCCGAGATCGAGCAGCGCCTCACCTTCATGGGCAAGGTCGGCCTCGACTACCTCGCGCTCGACCGCTCCGCAAAGACCCTGAGCGGCGGCGAATCGCAGCGCATCCGGCTTGCGGCGCAGCTCGGCTCGAACTTGCGCGGCGTCCTCTACGTGCTCGACGAACCGACCATCGGCCTGCACGCGCGCGACAATGCCGCGCTGCTCGACACGCTCTTAGCCCTCAAGGCCAAGGGCAACTCCCTCGTCATCGTCGAGCACGACGAGGACACCATGCGCCGCGCTGATACGATCATCGACCTCGGCCCAGGCGCGGGTTCGCGCGGCGGCGCCGTCGTCGCACAGGGCACCATCGCGCAGATTCAAAAGATCGCCGCCTCGGCCACCGGCAAATATCTGCGCGAACCGTTGAAGCATCCGACGCGCGGCACCCGTCGCCCGCTCGCGGATGTCACGCGCTGGCTCGAAGTGCGCGGGGCGAAGCTGCACAATCTCAAAGGGATTGACGTGCGTTTCCCGGTCGGAAGGCTGAGCGTCGTGACGGGCATCTCGGGCTCCGGCAAGAGTACGCTCATGCGCGGCGTCCTCAAACCGTCCGTCTCTGCGAAGCTCGCGCGCGGCACGCGGAATCGCGATCCGATCGGCTGCGCGGGGATCACTGGCGTCGAGCACTTCGAGGCCGTGTATGAGGTGGACCAATCGCCCATCGGCAAGACCTCGCGCTCGACGCCCGCCACTTACATCAAGGTCTTCGACGAGATCCGCGCGCTCTTCGCACAGATGCCGCTGTCGCGGATGCGCGGCTACACCGCGAGCCGCTTTTCCTTCAATGCCGAAGGCGGACGCTGCGAGACGTGCAGCGGGCAGGGCGTCATCAAGATCGAGATGAATTTCCTGCCGACGAGCTACGTGCCCTGCACTGAATGCCAGGGCCGGCGCTACAATGCCGCCACGCTCGAAGTGCTCTACAACGACCGGAGCATCGGCGACGTGATGGCCATGACGCTGGAGCAAGCCGCGGCCGCATTCTCCGCGCAGCCGAAGATCCATCGTCCGCTTGCGCTGCTCTGCGACACCGGCCTCGGCTACCTGCAGCTCGGCCAGCCCAGCCCCACGCTCAGCGGCGGCGAAGCCCAGCGGCTGAAGCTCGTGAGCGAACTCACCCGCGGCGTCGCCCGCGCGGACACCGCCCGGCTCCGGCAAAACCGCGCGGCCAAATCCACGCTCTACCTTCTCGAAGAACCGACGATCGGCCTGCACATGGCCGACGTGGCCGAACTGCTCAGAGTGCTGCACCGGCTCGTCGATGACGGCCACACGGTCCTCATCATCGAACACAACCTCAGCCTCATCGCCGACGCCGACTACATCGTCGATATCGGCCCCGAAGCCGGCCCCGCTGGCGGAGAAGTCGTGGTGGTTGGCACGCCCGAAGATGTCGCGAAGAGCAAACGCAGCCGCACAGCGCCTTTCCTGCGCGAGGTGCTGAAGTAGCGCAGGCTTCCAGCCCGTGACGGTCTCGCGGGCATCTCCGCCTGCATTTTCCACCGCCGCATGGCGCATGGTGCAGGTCGGGATGCCTGCCCGACTCCCACAGGCTGGGAAGCCTGCGCTACGACGGCGGACTTTTCGCTTGAGCGACAGTGGGGCCGCGCCCACTTTCGCCCTCCCTATGAGCCAGCCGAAAGAGCCACCCCTGATGGAGAAGATCGTGTCGTTGAGCAAACGGCGCGGCTTCATTTTCCAAAGCTCGGAAATCTACGGCGGCATCAACGGCTTCTGGGACTACGGCCCGCTCGGCGC
>JBGSYE010000153.1:0-1865 GCA_041751075.1 Chthoniobacteraceae bacterium | reverse complement strand
GTCCGCGAGAAAGTTTTCCACCGAGGGCCAGTTTCGCCGCTCGACGGCCTGCAAAAAATGCTTTTGATGCAGCCGCACCTGCCGTTCGGGCTGCCAGAGCCAGACCAGCCAGAGGCTCACCACGAGAATCCCCGCGGCGGCGCCGAGCACGATTTTTTTAAAATCCATGAGCGACACTGAATTGAAATTGAAGACGAATGTCGCGGCCATTCTCCGCAATGGCCAGGGCCGGATTCTCATCTGCGAGCGGCTCGGCATGCCTGGCGCCTGGCAGTTTCCCCAAGGCGGTGTGGACGAAGGCGAGACCGCGGAACAAGCGCTGCAACGCGAGCTGTGGGAGGAGATCGGAGTCCGCGTCGCGGACTACACCATCGTCGAATCGCGCGGCCCGTATCGCTACCTCTTCGGCGAAGGCCGGAAAAAGCGAGGGCATCACGGGAAGCTACAGACCTATTTCCTTTGTGACTTTCATTCGCCGGACGAGCACATCGATGTCGCCACCGAGCACCCGGAGTTCCATGCCTTCCGCTGGATCGATCCCGCGGAGTTCAGCCTCTCCTGGCTCCCCGCGATGAAGCACGACGTGTATCGCGCGGTCTTCGCGGATTTCTTCGGCCGGAAAATCTGAAGCAGCGGCATGAATCCTGTTGACCCAGGATTGCACATGCCGCTAATCCAACCGCCCTATGCTCAGCCTTGGGATGCTCGTCTTTGTGATCGCCGTCTTTGCCGGAACCGTCTGGTGGGCGTGTCGCGACGAGCGCATCTAGCGGCTTCCCTGCTCCTCTGAGGCCATGCTCGACCAAGAAGAAATCCGCTGGGTAAAATCTACGGCCAACGAACTCAATAACCTGCTCCAGGTCATCTCGGAGTCGAGCCAGGTCATCGAGAATCTCTGCGCCAGCACCCCGGATGCGGACAAATATTTCGGCATCCTCCGCAACGGGGTCGAACGCGCCGCGCGCGTCACCCAGATCATGATCACGCGGGTCGGCGGATACAGCACCGGCCCCTCCGTGGCGATGCCGAGTGTGACCGCACCCACCGTGCATGCTCCGGCCCCGACGCTCGTCGCCCCCGCACGCACTTCGGTCGCAGTGACAGGCCCGGCTGGACCCGCCACCACTGCACCAGCGCCCACTTCCCCCGCCGCCGGCCCCATCCCGGGCGACGTGAAGGTCAACAATCCGACCGGAGCACGGGAACTGGTGATGATCGTCGATGACGAAGATTTCGTGACTCTGCTCGCGCAACGCGTGCTGACCGACGAGGGCTACCGCGTGGTCACCGCCAAGGACGGCTTCCAGGCGCTCGAACTCTACCGCAAGCTCCGCGATCACCTCTCGCTGGTCATCCTCGACTTCACCATGCCCGTCATGGATGGCTCGGATGTCTTCAACGAACTGCTCGCGATCAATCCCCGCGTGCCTGTGGTCCTGAGCAGCGGCTTTGCGGAGCAGGAGAGCATCCGCGCGATGCTTGCCCGCGGCCTGCGCGGCTTCATCCCAAAGCCCTACACGCAGAAGAAGCTTCTCGAGCAGGTGCGCTCCGTCCTCGACACGCTCCAGTCGGAGCGCAGCGGGCAGAGGCGGGTGCTGTAGGGGAAATTCCAAGAGCCAGGAGCCAAATTCCCAAGTAAGGCTCAAGGATCAAGAGGGGAGAAATTTCAAGGAAGCGCGCCTCGGATGAAGCGCGTCGAACCGCGAAAGGCAGCTTGGAATTTCTTCCCTTGAATCCTGGCCCTTACTTGGAATTTGGCTCCTGGAACTTGGAATTTCTGCGAACGCCGCGTGGCACTCGAATAGCTACGTCACCCCCGCATGGCCCGCATCGATTCGTTCTTTAAATTCATGAAGGAGCAGAGT
>JBGSYE010000152.1:0-5883 GCA_041751075.1 Chthoniobacteraceae bacterium | reverse complement strand
GGTGCGCGGAGCCCCGGCGAGACGAGCGGCGCCCCGAGCCGCCGACCGCCAGCGCGTCATCGCGCAGCTCATTGGCATCTTGTATAGCGGGGGCGTCAACGGTCGCGTCGGTCCAGCCTCCATCTACGCCAATCCCCCGATCGGGTACGATCAGGGAGACATGGATAGTTACACCATGACGTGTCGCGAATGGTTTCATTGCCGAAGGTTGGCGGATCAATCGCCTGCGATCTCGGTGAATGCGATGGCTACAGCTGTCATCGGTGCCGGAGGCCAGCCACGATGAAGCCGCTCCGGACCATCCTCCGCAGCGTCTTCCTCCTGGCGCTGCTCGCTCCGCAGTTGCGCGCGGCCAGCGATGCCGAACTCAATGCGCAGCTCGATCTCGCCCCGACTGATGGCCGGCTCAATGCGCAGGAAATGCAACTCGGGATCATCCACCGCAAGGACCGCCTGAACCTCCCCGCCTTGCGCGCCTTGGAGGGCCAAGCACGGGCCAAAGCCATCGCCGCCATCCTCGAGGCCGCCAAATATGCAGACGCCGCGTCCGCCGATGCCGCCGACTTCGAGCAACTCTACGTGGATTACCGCCTCGACCGCACCGCTTCATCCTACCCATTGGGCCGCATCAAGCCGAAAGCCTTTGGCCTGCACAGCGTGCTCGTGCCCGGGCCGACCACCGCGCAGTCGGCGACCCAGCCCCAGGCCTCCAGCTGGGACTTGGCGCTGCGGCGCACCAAGGATCAGGTGCTCGAAGCCCTCCGGGAACCCGGCCAGGATTATGAGCCCTTTGCCGAAGGCGCCCACATGAGCTACCAGCGCGACCAGGAAGAGAATGTCGATAGCCTGAAATTTGAGGGCGTCTTTGGCCTGAGCTGGCACCTTGGCCCGAATCCGCGCTACAAAGCGACCCACACTCCCAAGGGGCAGGACCAGCCCAGCGGTCAGACGGTGGGTAATACCCGTCCGCTCCGGGCGAGTGAGCTCTACCTGCTCACGAGCATCGACCGCCTGGACGACGATCGACCGATCCCTGCCGCCGACCGCAGCAAAGCCGCCAGCAACCCCAAAGAGAAAGACACCCTCGCCTTTGAATTTGGCCTGACCAACCGCTACGCTTGGAAGCGCCGCACTCCCGAGGGTGCCACCGATCCCGCGGAAATTTCCCGCCTGGGCGATAACTGGCTCGGCATCCTCGCCCTCGGCGCCAATGCGGGACTGAGTTATACCACCGACTCCGAGTTTCGCCGCGCCATCTGGGCGGGCAACTTGATGTTCGAACCGACGTGGGCCATCCCCGGCATGCATGGCTGGAGAGGACTCGTGCGCCTGTCGGATCGCTATGAGCGCGACAGTTTCCTCCTAGGCTACCGCTTTTCCCTCACCTGCGGCATCCAGGGCGGCACCGCCGAAGAGGAAGGCTCCGACGACTTCGACCGCAAGGAAGATGGCTTCCTTTACGCCGGCTTCACCCTCGCGCTCGACGTGGATGTGCTGCCGACCTTGCTCGACCACCGCCTCGCCTTGCGCGCCAGCTACTCGCAATGGGAAGGGCTGCTCTCCGGCGTCGCGGGTGTCCAGGATTTCCGCGCCTCCCTGCGCTACTACCTGCCCGTCCTTTTTGGGCCCGCGCGGGTGCGCGAAGCTGCTGGCGCCGAGGGCGCGCCCGCCGTGCTCGAGCGTGGCGAGCTCACCTGGGCGATCGAGATCGCCTACCGCCACGGGGAAGATCCCATCACCCTCGAAGTCGCCCACTCCCTCACCTTCGGCGCCAGCGTCGCCTTCTGATCCGCCGGCATCGCCAGCCCTGGAGGGACACGCTCCGTCGAATCCCCGATCATTGTGGGGCGAAAATGGGTGACCCGGCGTCAGTCGGCGCTCAACCGGCGTCAGTCAGCGCTCAACCGGCGTCAGCCGGCGCTCAACCGGGGTCAGTCGGCGCTCAACCGGCGTCAGCCGGCGCTCAACCGGCGTCAGTCGGCGCTCAACCGGCGTCAGTCGGCGCTCAACCGGCGTCAGTCAGCGATCGACCGGCGTCAGTCAGCGATCGACCGGCGTCAGGCGGGGATCACCCGGCTCCCTTTGGAAGCAAATATTGACCTATTGACTGGTCGTGGGGCGTCCCTTTGGCGCGAGTGAACTATGCGGGGTTTTCACTTGACGCATTTCTCATGAAGCCCTTCTGCTGGTTCCATCACCGCGTGGAAGGAGTTTCGAATCTGCCCGCGCGAGGTCGAGCCACGCAACGCGAACGAACTTCAAGCCTATGAAGAGGGAAAATACCAGCCTGCCGGCGGCCCCGGCGATCGGACGTCCGTCCCTGCTCCGTGCGCAGCGGTGGCCCGCGACCATGGCGATCCTGGCTGCGCTAGCTGGGTGTACTTCGGTGGACGAGGTGCATCGGCCGGTCGCCATGATCACCACGGCAGCGGTCCAGCCGCAAGACACGGGTCCGGCCTCTGAAATCGTGAGCTCCGTGAAGGAGGGCATTTTCGCGCCGGTGGAAGTGCGCGAGCATCCCGCCGGCCCACCGATTCGCCTGGGCATCGTCGAGTTTGACGATCAGGGGATGTTGCGAAACTCGAGGCAACTCCTGGACATCAAGGCGGCCTTGGATAGCCGCCCTCGCGAACGCCCACTGCTACTGGTATTTTTTGCGCACGGATGGTTCAACGACGCCACGCCCCGAAACCAGAATCTCTCTGATTTCCGGAGGTTGCTCGACGAACTGCGCAAGTCCAACCAGAAAACCGGAGGGGCGACCTATCCCCACGAGATCATGGGCATTTATCTGGCCTGGCGCGGTGCGTCACTGCCCAAGACCGGTCTGGCCGGTCTCGACACGGCCTTGGGCCTCGCCTCCTTCGGGAGCCGCAAGCACGCTGCCGAGCGCGTAGGCCGACTTTCCTGCACGGAAGCGGTGCTGACGCTGGCCGCCACGGCGCGCTTGCAGCCGGCGGCCAAGAAAGCGGGCTTCTACGAAAAGCGCAACAACGTGCGCACGATCGTGGTCGGGCACTCCTTTGGCGGGCTGCTCATCGAACGAGCCTTTGTGCAGGCGATGCTTGGTTATTCCTTGATGCACGCGCCGGTGGAGGAGCAGGTGCACTACGAACTCGCGCTGCGTAAGGAAACGATCCTCTACCTCAACACGAAGATGAACCCGAAAATCCCGGATTGGGAAACCAAATGGGCGGAATTGTGCGGGCAGCCGGACGGGGAGGATAGAGTGCGGTGGGCTCCAACACCGCCCGACGGCAAGAAACGCGAGGCCAAGGCATTGACGCCGAAAAGCCTCCTCGAGCTGCAAGCGGGCGCCGCGAAACGCCAGCAAGATCTCGAGCTGGAGCTGAAGGGGCGGAAAGACAAGACGAAGAGCCAGCTGGACGATATCGAGATGGAGATCCTCTTACTCAGAGTGGACCTGCACACGACCCTGCGCGAGCTGGAGGAGGCGGCCGGCGGCCGCGGCGCTTCCGAGCGGCCTGACTTCATCGGGCCGTTGCGGGAATCGGGCGAAGCCCGCCGTGCCCTGCGAACGTGGATCGGGAACCCGGCACCGCAACGAAAGTCCGACTCCCGGGCCGCATCCGCGCCGCCCTCTGGCCTTTTCGGCGTTATCGCCCGATTCCTGGCGGGCCTCGCCGAACCAGCGGCGGACAATCCGAACTTGGCGGCGGCGGCCGTCGAAGGCGCCCTCGATGCCTTGGAGGCCCAAGGCATCGCCCTTTCCGCCCCACCTGGTGGAGGGGCTTCGCACCCGTTGCTATCCGTGGCGGCAGATGCGGCTCAGCCGCAAGCTCTGCGCAATATCTGCGATACCGCCAGAAATCGCCTCATCACATACATTCCTCGAGAGACCGAAAAGCTGCCTGATGGCAGCATCCCCAAATCGCTAAGAGCTAAATTTCTCCTCGCCCACTCCGCGCGCGTGGAGGATTCGCAGTTCGAGAAAGGCGAGAAAATGACCTTGGCCAGGAAGGGGAAGGTCGATGCAGAAACAAAAGTGCGCGAGTGCCAGACCGACCTGGATCAGCTCGACGAGGAATTGAATCTGCTCAATGCCAAGCTCGCCGCCGCGACGTCGGTGAAGGACATGCTGGAGAGGGTCAAACAGGATCCGCCGGCCGACCTCGTGCTCCTTCTCAATCCCGCGTCGGAGGCGATCGTCGCCCAGCAGTTGCTGGACATATGGCTTCCCGAACGCGCGGGCCGAACCTTTCGGCGCCTCAAACCCAGTGGCCAGCGAGAAGCGAGAATCATCTCGATTTCTTCTCCCGGCGACAAGAACACCCGGGTGCATTTTACCTGGGGAACCAAGGGCCTTGGGCGGTTCCTGGTTGGAGCGGCCTCGCCGGGTCGATACAGCAAGAATGCCTTGGCGAACGGGACGACGCAGCAAGACCTTTATACACACACTGCGCCACACCTCCCCAAAATGGTGACGCACAAGACGTCTTCCGCAGGTCCGGGGCATTTCCGCCTTATCCCGCAGCGGAAAGATAGTGATGCCTTGCCCTTTTGGATCGTCGAGGCGGACGACAAAACCATCAAGAACCACACGGGTATATTTACCATGGAAGTCCTTGGCTTGGTGAAGCACTTGGTGCGCGAGAGTGGTGCGCTCGGTCGTTAATGTAGCCTCATCCGCTGGTAGAACTACCTTGGCACGGTAAAGGCTACGTGACCCGGCAACCGCAGCCCGGCGTGTGCCGGTGTCTGTGGGTGAATCGTTAGTTATTAATCCACGAGCAGCGTTACCGACTTATGGCCATCTGGGGAATCTCAACTTGGAATGACCCATCTTCCATCTGGTCGGAGCCTGCTCCTCCCAAGAAAGGAAACACATTTATGGCGAAAATAGCCACTTATACCTCCGATCTGCCGACCGCCGAGAAGCCTCTTCGCGGAAACGAGATTGTCGCCCTTAGTACTGCAAATCCCCAGGTACCTGGCAATGCCACGGTGCTGGCGGATTTTACCACGGCCAATACGGCTCTCGCCGCCGCTTGCGCGCAGGTCGAGGTGCTGCGCGGGCAATTGCGCGAAGCGATGACAGCGCGGCAGACCGCCGTGGCGACCTGGACGACGAAACTCAATGCGCTCGCCGGCTTTACCCTCAGCGCCACCGGCGGCAACGCCGAGTCGATCGAAAGCGCGGGCTTCTTCATCGTGCCCCCACCGGATGGGACGGACGTGCACTTTACCTTCGATATCCCGCGCGGAGACACGGGGGCGGATGGTCCGCCGGGGGCGGTGACGGAGTCGCAACTCGATGGCGCAATCGCGGGCACGGCGCAGAACCCGAGCGGGATCGGACCGTGGACAGGTTCGTTCTCCGATCCGCCAACGCAGGGGGAGATGAACGACTTTGCCGGATGGGTGGAATCGCTGCGCGCGGCGCTGGTGCGCTGAGCCGGAGCAGAAGATGGCGACGGTCATAGACCGCCGCTACAATCCATCAGGCGATAAGATCCTTGATGACCGTGCCCCCGAATTGGCTGAGCTGCTTGAAGCGGCCGGCGTGGTAGAAGGTGAGCTTGTTGTCGTCGAGGCCGAGCAGGCGCAGGAGGGTGACGTGGAAATCGCGGACGTGCGCTTTGCCTTCCACGGCCATCATGCCGAGTTCGTCGGTCGCGCCGATGGTATGGCCGGCCTTGCAGCCGCCGCCGGCGAGCCAGATGGTCATGGCGTTGGGATTGTGGTCACGGCCGTAGGCGGTGCCGCCGCGCACGCCGTTGTCGGGCGTGCGTCCGAATTCGCCGCACCACACGAGGAGGGTGCTCTCCAGCAGGCCGCGCTGCTTGAGATCGGCGATGAGCGCGGCGATGGGCTGGTCCACGCCGCGGACGAGATTGCCGTGAGCGCGCTCGATGTAGTCGT
>JBGSYE010000151.1:0-7306 GCA_041751075.1 Chthoniobacteraceae bacterium | reverse complement strand
GGCTTCGCGGCTGTAGATCGGCGCATCGTCGGCGAGCTTGCGCGCGGGGATTTCCACGACCGTCCGATCGCCGACGCGCACGCGCATCATGCCGTCGTCCTTGACCACGCCGACTTCCGCGTAGGGCAGATCCCACTTCGCGAAAATGTCGCGCACCGTCTGCTCCTGTCCCTTCTTCACGATGATGAGCATTCGCTCCTGCGATTCGCTGAGCATGATCTCGTAGGGCGTCATGCCGGTCTCGCGCTTCGGCACCTTTTCCAGGTCGATCTCGACGCCGGTGCCGCCGCGGCTCGCCGTCTCGCAGGTGGAGCAGGTGAGCCCCGCCGCGCCCATGTCTTGAATCCCTGCGACGGCATCGGTGGCGAGCAGTTCGAGGCACGCCTCGAGCAGCAGCTTTTCTTTGAAGGGATCGCCGACCTGCACGGCGGGGCGGTCCTGCTTCGACTCCTCGGTGAGTTCGCGCGAGGCAAAGGCCGCGCCCGCGAGCCCGTCGCGCCCCGTCTCCGCGCCGACGTAGAAGACGGGATTGCCGATCCCCTCCGCCGCGCCGCGCGCGATCTGCTCATGGCGCAGTACGCCGAGATTGAAGACGTTCACGAGCGGGTTGCCTTCGTAACTTTCATCGAAATACACCTCGCCGCCGATGGTCGGGATGCCGATGCAGTTTCCGTAGTGCGCGATCCCCGCGACGACGCCCGCAAAGAGCCGGCGGTTGGTCTTCACATTCGCGCCGTCGCCCGTGATCGGGCCGAAGCGCAGCGAATTCAGCGAGAAGACGGGCCGCGCCCCCATCGTGAAGATATCGCGGATGATCCCGCCCACGCCCGTCGCCGCCCCTTGGAAGGGCTCGATCGCGCTCGGGTGATTGTGGCTCT
Organism: Chthoniobacteraceae bacterium; assembly: GCA_041751075.1. Classification (GTDB taxonomy): domain Bacteria; phylum Verrucomicrobiota; class Verrucomicrobiia; order Chthoniobacterales; family Chthoniobacteraceae; genus JANNXQ01. Next base: position 6,428 of record JBGSYE010000151.1, on the reverse strand, counting down.
CCATCTTGAAAGCCACCGCCCACCCGTCGCCGATATCGATCACTCCCGCGTTTTCCTCGCCTGCCTTGACCAGCACGCCTTCGCCGGTGGTGGGAAATTTCCTCAGTTCCGGCTTCGAGTTTTTATACGAACAGTGCTCGCTCCACATCACCGAGAAGATCCCCAGCTCGGTGAAGTTCGGCGCGCGTCCGAGGATCGACTCGATGCGGGCGTACTCGTCAGGAGTGATGCCGTGCCGGGCGATGATCTCGGGAGTGATGGCGGGTTCGGTCATGACTTAAAGGAGCGGGACAGGATATTTGCGAACTTCTGGATCACACGAGGACAGCGTGAGGCCGTATTCGAGCGCCACGGCGACGAGCATTCGGTCGAAGGGATCGCGGTGCAGTGTTGGTAGTCCGGCAAGTTGAGCGACGGCCGGCGGCTCCAAATTCAGCAGCCCGAATCCGTAGTGCCGGCAACGGTCTGGGGCGAAATCCTTCGCCGGCTGTGGCAGCGGGAGCCGACCGATTCCGTGCTTGATGGTGATCTCCCAAAAGGTAACGACGCTGACGGAAATGGCGTGCTCGGCGGACTCAAGAACGTTGCGCTTGGAGGCTGGGAGCCGCGGGTCATCCAGGGTGAACCAAAGAAAATCGCAGGTATCGAGGAGCAACTCCATGACCTGCTCAGAGGCCCCAGAATTCGTCGGGGAGCGGATCGTTGAAGTCATCCGGCACGACGAACTTGCCCTTGTCGATCCCAGCCTTGCGAGCCATCCGCCGTGCGGGAAATTCCTCCGGCTGCCAGTGTGGCAGCGTTGGTCCCGGGGCTGTCTCGATGGTGAGCACACCGCGCCCCGCCGTCGGCAGGAGTTCGGGCTGCAGCGGGATGATTCGACCGTGGTCGATCTCGACCTCTACAGTGATCTGACTCATGCCCAGAGCATCCGGTGTCGTGCCCAGAACGACAAGGAAATCGTGTCTCACGCCGCCTTGCGGGCGCCGAGCGTGGCGAGGAGCGACTCGAAGATCACGCGGCCGTCGGTGCTGCCGAGGCGCGGGTCGCAGGCGCGCTCGGGGTGCGGCATGAGGCCGAAGACGTTGCGGGCGGCGTTGCAGATGCCGGCGATGTTTTCTGCGGAGCCGTTTGGATTTCCGGCCTCGCTGATGGCGCCGGCAGCATCGCAGTAGCGCAGGAGCACGCGGCCTTCGCGATTCAGTTCGGCGAGGGTCGCCGGGTCGGCGACGAAGCAGCCTTCGCCGTGCGCGATCGGGATCCGCAGGAGCTGGCCGACCTTGCCGGATTTCAAAAGCGGGTTGCTCGTGGACTCGACGCGCAGCCAGCGGTGCTCGCAGATGAAGTGCAGGTCGCGATTGCGGAGGAGCGCGCCGGGCAGCAGACCGGCTTCGCAGAGGATCTGGAAGCCATTGCAAATGCCGAGCACGAGCGTCCCGCGCGCCGCGGCTTCCTTCACCGCCTGCATGATCGGCGAGAAACGCGCGATAGCTCCGCAGCGCAGGTAATCGCCGTAGGAAAATCCGCCGGGGAGCACGACGAGATCGCAGTCACCCAAGGATTCCGACTTGTGCCAGACGTAGTCGGTCTCGACGCCAAACTCGCGCAGCGCGAGCACGCAGTCCTGATCACAATTCGAGCCTGGGAAACGGATGACGACGGCTTTCATGAAGAGGTGGAGGGATGAGAGTTGAGTGTTGAGTAACGCGGGATCACGGGCGCATCTCGCGCTTCAGTTCGGCGAGGCGCTTTTCCTGTTTGTAGTCGCTCACGACGAAGAAGGCGTGGATGACGCCCGGCAGCCAGCCGAGCACGGTGAGCAGCAGGCTGAGGAGGAAGCTGCCCATCCGTCCCGTGAGCAGGACGGCCACGGGTGGGAGGAGGACGCAGAGGAAAAAGAGCATCGGGATGAACGGAGGGCGGCGAAGGTCGCTCGGCGCCGCTCAACACTCAACTCTCAACCCTCAACTCGTAATCTTCGATCACCGGATTCGAGAGCAGATCCCGGCAGACTTCGTGCAGCGCCGCTTCGGTCTGCGAACCGTCGAGCTCGATCTCGATGAATTTGCCCACGCGCACGGATTTCGCCGCGGGCAGGCCGTGATGGTGGATGGCGTCGCGGACGGCCACTCCCTGGGGGTCGAGCACGCTCTTTTTCGGCATCACGATCACTTTGGCTTTCATTGAGCGGGCGAGGGTAGGGGGCGGGTGGTGGAAAGTGAAAGTGGAAAGTGGGAGCGGCGGGCGAAGGACCAGGGACGAGGGATCAATGCCCAGGGAACTCGCCATGGTCCGCGTTCGTGCGGCGAGTGCTTGCTTGGAAATTGGACATTTGGTCCGTGGACATTCGCGTGGGGGACATTTCACTTTCCACCTTCTCTTTCCGATCCTACGCTCGCGCATGATTTGGCTCTCACGTCCGCTTGCTGGCGGACTAGCGATTCTCTGTCTCTGCACCACGGCGGTCGCGGAGACGCCCGCGCTCACCGCGGCTGAACTCGCCGCCGCGGTGCGCTCCGACGCAGTCTCCATCCCCACGCCCGGCGAGCTGATGGCTGCGCTCGACAAGCAGGGCAAACCGGACTGGTCCGCGCGCATCCGTCCGCCGATCTCGACGAATTACAGCCGGCGCGCGCAGATGGCGCTGAATCTCGGCGGGCTCATCGCCGACGGCTACATCGCGGTCGAGGCGGAGGATGCGCAGCAGGTGAAGAATCTCGGCCGCGACATCCTCGAAATCGCCAAGGCGCTCGGCGTGCCCAAGGAAATCCGCGATCGCGGCAAGAGTCTCACGGAGAAGGGCGAGGAAAAGCGGTGGGACGTGTTGCGCGAGGAGCTCGAAGCGACTCAGAACGAAGTGAAGCAATCGCTCGCGGCCAACAAGGACCAACCCCTGATCGACCTCGTGACCGTGGGCGGCTGGGTGCGCGGCACTGAAGTGGTGAGCGCCTCGATCGATGAAAAATACACCGAGGCGGGGGCCCGCCTCCTCCGGCAGCCCGCCATCGCTGAGTCCCTGACCGGGCGGCTGAAGGCGCTGCCGGAGAAGCTGCGTGACGATCCCGTCGTCAAAGTCGTCACCGAAAAGCTCGACGAGATCGCGCGTCTCGTCGCCTTCCCGAGGGACGGTGCGCCTTCCGCGGATGCCGTGAAGCAACTCCACGCCCTCGCCGCCGAACTCATGAAGATCATCTCCACGAAGGAAAAAAAATGAGCGGACGCATTCTCCCTGCACTCTTCGCGATCGTGACGCTGGCGGCGGCTGCACCGGCTCCTGGTCTGGCCACGGACGAGGAAGTCGCCGCCCGGCAGGTGGCGCTGGAAGTCGCCGGTGCGTTTCAAAACGACGGCTTCAAAATCCGCGACGGCGTCTGTACAGGCCGGCTGGAAAAGGACGTCCCCAAGGTCATCCAGGTGAATCTCTTTGCCGGCAACGAATACTGGTTAGTGCTCGGTGCGGTGGCGCCGGCGAAGAAAGTGCAGATCTCGGTCTTCGATGAAACCGGACAGCCCGTCGAGACCGAGCCCTACCAGGGCGACGCCGCGTCCGCCGCCGGGTTTTCGCCGGGCGTGAGCGGACCGTATTACGTGAAGGTGACGCTGCTCGAGGGTGATCCGGCGGCCTTCTGCATGCTCTACTCCTACAAATAACCCGATGCCTTCCGGTTCCAGCGCCACTGCCGAAAAACACGACGGCCCGCGCGTCACGCAATTCTCCATCTTTCTCACCAATCGCGTCGGCGCGATGCTCGACATCGTGCGGCTGCTCAACGAGAAGCACGTCCATGTGCTCGCGATGAATGTCCAGGACTCGGCGGATACCGCGATCGTGCGGATCGTCGTGAGCGATCCCGAGTCGGTGCAGGCCACTTTCCACGAACACGCCGTTCCTTTTTCCGTCTGCGACCTCGTGGTGGTCGAACTCAAAGATGGCGCCGCGGCGCTCGGCAGCCTCCTCGCCGCGCTCCTCGCCGCGGAGTGCAATATCTTCGGCAGTTACGCACTGCTGACCCGCCCGCGCGGACGCACGGCACTCGCCCTGCACGTCGAGGACAATGAGTGCGCGATCTCCGTCATCCAGGGCCACGGGTTCAATGTGCTGAGCCAGTCGGATATCTCGCGGTAGCGGGCGGGATGTTCCGATTTCCCGCGCACAGTCGCCTTTGTAGATTCAGGTGGAAGGTGCCGAGCGGGAATTCATCGGGATGCACCAGGTCGATCCACTTCTTCGGATCCTCCTCGTCGGTGATTTCGCGCGTCTCGGCCTTCCAGCGCGAGGCCACATTCGGCCGCACGTAGCGCGAGACGAGATCGTGCGCGGCGAGCCATAAGGTGAGCTTCGAGCAATCCGCGCCGAGCTTGTAGAGTGCGCGCACTTCGTCGCGCAGCCCGGCCACCGCATCGGTGAGCAGGGGCCAGCGGATCGAGAGCCGATTGTCCTGCCACACGAGCACATCCTTCTGATGCAGATAGGCGAAGAGGAGCTGGCCGCCGAGCGCGTCGTAGTTGCGCACGCGCGTGCCGGTGATCGGGAAGCGGAAGATGCGGTCGAGGAGGATCGCCCAGCAGACGTAACGGGCGAAGGGGAAGCCGGATTCCGCGAGCCGCGCGGCCTCGCCAAAGGTGCGCAGTTCGACGCGCAACTCCTCGAGCCCATACATCCAGAATGGCGCGCGCTGCCGGATCATAAAGGGATCGAAGGGCAGCTCGCCCAAGCTGTGCGAGGCATCATGGATGAGATCCCAAAGCGCCATCGTGTCGAGGATCAGCGGCAGCGAGCCGAGCCAGCATTCGAGCTCGGGGAAAAGGGCGAGCTGTACGGCGGACGCGGCGCGTGTCGCGCAGGCCTGGAGCCGGCGCGCTTCACGGTCGCAGAAGATCACGCCGAATTGATTCGTCGGCCTCGTGACGAGCGAGACGGTCTCGGGGAAAAGCACCGCGCACTCGCTGTCGTAGCCGCGCGTGAAATCGAGCAGATGCCCGGGGACGAATTTCGGATTGCGGTAGCGAGTGCGCTCCAGTGCGGCGAGCCAGTCCGGCCACGGCGTGCGCGTGAGGATCGCCTCGAAGCGTGTGTCGCTCGATGCATTCGGGGTGTACATCGGGAAGAGCACGAGATTCTCGATCCCGTCGCGGCGATGCTTCTCGGGATGAAAGGCGGCGAGCGATGCGGCGAAGTCGGGTTTGACGAATCCCCCCGCGACCCATTTTGAAAAATCCCCATCGAGGGCGGCGAAGTATTCTGCCTGATGCGGGAAGTGCGAACGAAGCGCTCGGAGATGAGCGCGCATCCCGGAGGCCAGAGTCGAAGCCGCGACGTGTTGTGGCGGGGGCACGGAGCCATCGGGATTTTGCAGCGCGCGCAGCGCCTCCGTCGCCGAATGGAGATCGGCCCAAGCGTGAGGCAGACTGGCAGTCTGCCTGGCTGCGGATTGCAGACTGAAAGTCTGCGCCACATTCGGCGCCGCCAGCCAGTGTGTGAGATTCAGCCAGAGCTGGAGATGGTCGTGCGTGCCGATGCGCTCGTCGCCAAAGAGTACCGAATCCGTAACGACCGCCACGCGACCCGCGCCGTGCCGCGCGAGGGCGATCACCGCGGCATCCTGCGGATGTGCATTCGGCGAAGCCTGCCACGCGACCTGCGCGTCACCATTCACCGTCACCCATCCGGCGCGATAGAAGCACGCCCGCTCCGCGAGATGCCCGAGCGGCGAGTCCGGCGTGGGCGCGGTGAGGATCCACTCCGCATTGTCGTGTGCGCACGCGGTACGATCGAAGACCTTGCCGTTCTCGATGCGGACGCCGACGGGCGCGAGCAGGTCGTTGAGATTGTCGCCGTACTTGTCGTGCTCGTATTCTGTGACCACGAGCAGCCCGCCGCCGGCCTCGACGAAGGCGAGCACCGCATCGATCTCCTCCGCCGAGAGCGCAGGCGGTTCCGTCGAGGTCGTGCGCTCCCAGCGAGGGTCGCACGGGTGCAGAAAGGCGAGCACGCCGACGCCATTGAGCGTCTTGCGGGAGATCGGTGCCGCCACATTGCGCTCGACGATGAAATCCCGCGCGGCCAGCGCCTCGGCGGCGACTTGATAGGAAGCATTCGCCGGATCCTCCGGCTGCATCTCGCGGGCGCGCGCTGCCGAGACCGACCAGCTCTCGCTATGGAACTCGTCGAAAAGGATGCGGATGGTTTTCTGCGGCGACTGCATCGGGCAAAGGGCGTGCGCACCAAACTTACGCGCGGTCATTCACCAAGCCAACCGCGGGCGTGATCCAGGCCTCCGGCCTGTCCCGTCGCGATCACAGGCCGGCGGCCTGTTGCACTACGCGGCGGTCGCGTCGCGGAGGAAGGCGTCGATGTCCTCGGGCGTAGTGTCCCACGAGCACATCAGCCGGGCGGCGCCGTCGGGGCCGACATCGTCGTAGAAGGCCCA
>JBGSYE010000150.1:0-2718 GCA_041751075.1 Chthoniobacteraceae bacterium | reverse complement strand
GGTGGCGGAGAGCGGGATGCGACCGACGGTCATAGACCGCCGCTACAGACGGGACGGACGCGTCGCCTTCAGCCCGCGAAAAGCTGGCTCGTCCGCTCGGAGAGGAATTTCACGCGCGCCACGTCGCCGCCGGGCACTTCGAGGATGCCGTAGCCTTCGTAGCCGATGTCATCGAGCGCCTTCATGATCGCCGGCCAGTTGTTGTCCCCTTCCCCGAGTTCCACCTTGAACCCGTTGCGCTCACCCTCCGCTTTCTTCTTCGCGAGGCTGAAGTCCTTGATGTGCAAATTGTACACCCGCCGGCCGAGCGTCCGCGTCCAGTGCTCGGAGGTCTGTCCCCACGTCACGAGATTCCCGTAGTCCAGATGCCAGCCGACCCACGGACTGCCGATCTCGTCCACATAGCGCACCGCCTCTTCGGCCGTGGTGATGAATTGATTCCACACATTCTCCACGCAGATGCGGCACTTCGCCTTCTCCGCATCCGGGATCGCGCGCTTGATCTGCTCGATCGACCGCTGCCAGCACAGCTCATAGGTCACGTCATCCTTCACCACGCCCGGCACGAGCAGCATCTCGCGGCAGCCGAGTTCGCCGGCCTGGGAAAGCGCGAGCTTCAGTCCGCGCATCCCCGCTTCGACCACGGCGGGATCGCTCGCGCTCAGCGGCATCTTCCAATGCGTCGCGCACATCCCGCCGGCAAATTCCAGCCCGCTCGCGTCGCGCGCTTTGAGCAACTCGTCGATCGTCTCCCCGCCCGGCAGATGCAGCTCGATGCCGTCGAAGCCCGCATCCTTGATCATCTTGCAACGATCCACGACCGACGTGTCCGGCACACGGAGCATGGCGAGATTGATCGCCTTCTTCAGCTTCCGCTTGCCGGGCGCTCCGTGAGCGAAGGAGCTGGCGAGTAGCGCAGAGGCAGTGGTGGTGAGGAAAGTGCGACGGTTCATGGGGAAAGATGATCGGGGGTTGAAGGGTGCGGCACACTACTTTCAGCAAACTTTCCCGCTCCGACGAAGCATACATTTCGGGGACGCTGCGATTCGCGCTTTCCGCCTGCGGCGGGAGGGCTCGAGGCCCTCGCGGCGCGCGACTGCTTCGAGGAGCGACCACCGCCGCGCGGTGCAGCTCCACCCGGACTATCTGCACGCTCGGAAGAAAGCTCGTGGAAATCGCCCGCCAGGTCGCGGTGCCGCGCGCCGAGCGCGAGACCGCCCCGCTGGCGATCGTGCGCCTGGACCCACTCGGCCGACACGGCGGCGGGAACCAGCGCGCAATAACTCCTAACGGCGCTTTCGCCGCTCGGGTAGTGTGGGGGCAATGCGTTCCGCATCGATTTCCATCGTCCTTTCGCTCTCCGCTGCCTTCAGCGCACGCGCCATCACGCCGCAGGAGACGGAGTTCTTTGAAAAGAATGTGCGGCCGGTGCTGGTGGAGAGATGCATCGACTGCCATGGGCCGGAGAAGCAGAAGGCGGAGCTGCGACTCGATTCGCGGGCAGCGATCCTGAAGGGGAGCGACATCGGGCCGGTGGTGGTGCCGGGCAAGCCAAACGAGGGCACCTTCATCAAATCCATCCGCCACGAGGGCGACTCGAAGATGCCGGAGAAGGCGGACAAGCTGCCCGATGAACAGATCGCCGCTCTCACGGAATGGGTGCGCATGGGGCTGCCGTGGCCGGATCATGCGCCGGCGGCGCTCACGGCGCAGGAGCAGGCGGCGAAGACGCACTGGGCCTTTCAGCGCGTGCAGAAACCGGCTCCGCCGGAAATCCGAAATCCGAAATCCGAAATCCGAAATCCGATCGATGCGTTCATCCTCGCAAAGCTCGAGGCGCAGAATCTGAAGATGTCGCCGGAGGCTTCGCGGCGCACGTTGATCCGCCGCGCGACTTTCGATCTCACCGGGCTGCCGCCGACCGCGGAGGAGGTCGAGGCCTTTGAAAAAGACGCGACGCCCGAGGCGTGGGAGAAGGTGCTCGATCGGCTGCTCGCTTCGCCGCGCTACGGCGAAAGGTGGGGCCGCTACTGGCTCGACGTCGCGCGCTATGCGGATACGAAGGGCTATCTCGCGGGCGGCGAGGAGCGGCGCTACGCCTTCAGCTACACGTATCGCGATTGGGTCATCGGCGCTCTCAATGCGGACCTGCCCTACGATCAGTTTCTCATCCGCCAGATCGCGGCGGATCAGGCTGCGCCGCCAGACGACCCCGCTCAACTCGCGGCGATGGGTTTTCTCACGCTCGGGCGCCGCTTCCTCAATAATCCGCACGACATCATCGACGATCGCATCGACGTGCTCACGCGCGGGACCATGGGGCTCACCGTGGTGTGCGCGCGTTGCCACGATCACAAATTCGATCCCATCCCGACGAAGGACTACTACGCGCTTTACGGCGTCTTCGCTTCCTCCGTGGAGCCGGAGGATCTTCCGGCGCTCCCGGCGAAACCCGACCCCAAAAACGACGCGGAGTACCGCAAGGAACTCGCCGCGCGCACGGCCAGCGTGGACAAGGAATGGCAGCGGCACGCGCAGCTCCTCGCGTGGCGCGCCGCTCTCACCACCGGCCACCTCGTGCCCGTGCAGCATCGCGGGCTCGATCGCCTCGTGGATCGCGTGGGGCGCAATTCGCTGAAGGCGCTCGAGAAGAAGATCGACCAGCTCAACGCCAGCGCGCTCGCCCCGCCGCACGCCATGGTCATGCACGACCTGCCA
>JBGSYE010000149.1:0-6918 GCA_041751075.1 Chthoniobacteraceae bacterium | reverse complement strand
GGCGACGGGCTCACGGGGCGCAAGGGCGCGGACGTGCGGCAGGCAGGACGGCGGCCGTAGCCGCGCCTACTCGGCGAGCAGTTCCTCCACCGCAGGGGTAAGCGCACCGCCGATGGACCCGGTTCCGCGCACCATGCCCTTGCGATCGAGTAGCCACATTGCCGGGATCTCCTGGATCCCGACGCGGGCGGCGATCTCGTTTTTCCAGCCTTTGCCATCGAAGTGCTGCGGCCACGTCATCCCGTGCTTCTTCATCGCGGCCTCCATGGCGGTCTTGTCCTCGTCGAGGGAGATGCCGACGATCTCGAAGCCTTTCTCGCGCAGCTTCGCGTAGGCGGCGACGACATTTGGCATCTCCGCGATGCACGGCCCGCACCAGCTCGCCCAGAAGTCCAGGAGCACGACTTTGCCGCGCAGCTTCGCGAGGTCGATCTCCTGCCCATCGGCGGCGGTGAATTTCAACTCGATCGGCTTGCTCTTGAGTTCGTTCTCCCGCTGCTGCCGGGCGAGGATGCCCCGCGCCTGCTCGGCGAGACCTTCGTCCTTTCCCGCAGCCATCTTCTTCAGGAAGGCTTCTGTCGCCGGCGTGGGAAATTCCGAGGCGACCCGGAACTGCATCTGCCGCATCTGTGAGGCGAATTTGTGGCTGCCGAATTTTTCGTGGAAGGTTTCGCCGGCGTCGATCACGTCGGAGATGGTCTCGGGTTTCGTCGGGTCGAGCTTTTCCATCTGCATCATCGTCTGGATGAATGCGGCCTCGCCTCTGGTCTCCGCGGGCGCGTCCGGCGCGGCGACGATCGCGGCGAGCTCCTCGAGCACGGCATCGGCGGAGGTCTTGGTGGCGGGATTCGCGCCCGGGAGCTGCGAGAGCTGCATCGAGGTCTGGAGGATGATCATCTTCGCCTCCCAACGCCGCTTATCGCCGGGATAGCGAACGATGAAGGCCTCGGCGGCCTCGCGCTGTTGGCGGAACCACTCGCGGACCATGGCGATCGTCTCCTCGCGAGACTTCGGCTGGGTGGCTGGTTCCTTGCGGAGCTCGAGGACATGCGCCCAGAGCGCATCGGCGGTCTGGAAGGTGGCGGGATCCTGCGCGCTGACCCGCACTGACACGGCGATGAGGAGGACGGAGAGGAGATGGCGTGGGTTCATGAGCGAGAGGCGCGAAGGTAACATCGCGCCGCCGGAAGGGAAGGTGGCGAATGCGCTGGGCCGCACGCCTCGCTCCCGTTGACACCCCACCCTCTCGTTGCTAGCTTCCGCGCACTTTTCCGCACCCCGAGCGCTACTTTCCCTATGCTCGATCGACAAGTCCTCGTCCTCAATCGGCTCTGGCAGGCCATCAATGTCTGCTCCGTCCGACGGGCCTTTACGCTCCTCTGCGCCGGCCATGCGCAAGTCGTCGATGCGGATGAGGATCGGAACTTTTTCACCCACGATTTTGCGAGCTGGCGCGACCTTTCCGAGCGCGAGCCGGACGAGGAGATGGTGCATACGATCTCCTTCAAGATCCGCGTGCCGCGGGTGATCGTGCTGATGCTCTTCGATCGGATGCCGAAGAAGGAGGTGAAGTTCACGCGGGCGAATATCTTCGAGCGCGACAAATGCACCTGCCAGTATTGCGGGAAGGTTTTCGAGCGGCGGGATCTGAATCTCGATCATGTGATCCCCCGCGATCGCGGCGGCCTCACGAGCTGGGAGAATATCGTTTGCTCCTGCATCCCGTGTAATACGCGGAAGGGAAACCGGCTGCCGCATCAGGTCGGGATGCGGCTGATCAAGAAACCGGAGCGTCCGAAGTGGCGCCCATTTCTGCACATCACCTTCGACAGCAAGGTCCACGAGAGCTGGCGGCACTTCATCGACTTCGCGTACTGGAACGTCGAACTCGGCGGATAGGCGGAGATCGGGGGGTCATGGACGTGGTCGGCGGAGGTGGGTCTTCTGAGGGATCGGACTGCTCCTGGGAGCGGCCTCGTATCTCCGGCGGCGCTGGGGGCATTGCCGAGCGGTGGTAGGAAGCGGGTGCCGGGCACGGCACCGCGAGGGGTGCGTGTGCTGCCCGATTCGCCCCACGCCACTGCATCGCTCCGTCCGGGCGGCTGGAAAGCCGACCTTCCGCCTCGTTCTCAAAAATATGATTGAACCTCATTCCTGCGATTCTGCGAGAGCGCCCCCGCCGCAACCCTGCCGCCAGATGGCGCCGGAAAATGCGGCTGTGTGGAAGGCGAATCTCTCCGAGACATAGAGAGACGTTCCCAAGGGACGACGCAGTGGCCATTCCGCCCTAAAGAGTTCACAGGGGCAGCCGAAAGATTCAGAAGCGAAGCGGGCGTGGCACGGAGGACGCTACAGCGATCATTGTAATTGTAGCAATTATGAAGATCGCACTGTTCTCACTTTCCGCTTTCGTCCTCGGCCAATTCTCGGCCTCCGCTTTCACCGATCTCGGCGCGGCGGCCAGTTCGACGCCTTACGATCCTTACATCCAACCCGTCAAACAGACCCTCCGCAGCCTCGAAGGCCCGACGGCAACGATGGAGAAGGTCAAAGCCCTGATGGGCAAAGGGCGCGGCTTCCGCTACTCGCACACCGAACCTTACGAAGCCGCCCTCCCCGAAGTCACCGCCACTCGCAAAGTCGGGGACTGCAAAGACAAGGCCCTGTGGCTGTGCGATCAGCTCGACGACGAGAATGTGCGCTTTGTGATCGGAAAGATGAATCGCAGCTCCCACGTCCGGCACGCCTGGGTGCTCTGGAACGATGGCAGCGAATGGTGGGTGCTGGATTGCACGCTCAATTTCCGCCCCATCCAGGCGAGCAAAGTGGCGCCCGGCGACTACGTGGCGCTCTACTCCTGGAGCAAGTCGGGCACCTACCGCCACACGCCATCCAGCACCCTGCTGGCGGCGGCGAGCCGGAAGAGCGAGCCGGTCGCGTCGAAGGGCGCACGTCGGAAGTAGGCGCGGTTTTTCATGGGCAGCTTGGCGTCCGGGTCCTTCGGGGCCCGGGCGCCTCGCATTTTCCCGGGCCGTAGAGCGAGTGTGGCGACAGCCCACTCGCTTTTTCGGCGGGCGCACCGATAGCGAGTGGGCTGTCGCCACACTCGCTCTACCGACTACAGGATCGTGAGGCCGTAGTCTCCCGCCGCATCGAGCGCCGCGGGAGCGTCGAGCCGCGCGAGGCGGGCGCCACCGACTCGGTTGTAGCTCTGGATGACATCGGCGATGAAGCCGAATGCGGAACCCGAATTGTCCGGCGCGACCTTCCGCACGACGACCGCGCCGAGATTCTGCGCCGAGACGTGCGAATCGACGAACAGATCCCCGGTGAAGCCGCGGATTCCACTGATGACAAACTTCGAGATAGTCCCTCGGTCCGAAAAATCGCCCAGCACAGAAGGCAGCTCCGTGACCCCGGCAAAAACGGTGCTCGAACGAATGCCTCCCAGAAGGATGGTGCCGCCATCCGGAATGGTGACCCTGGCATTCTCGAGGAATCCCGCGACCACGATGCTGCCGACCGCGGCGGTGCCCGTGACATTCACACTGGCCTGGAGATCGCCGCGAACGGTGTTTTTCGCGCCGGTGATTTGCAGCTTCCCGAGGGATAAAAATGTGAGCGTTTCATCGAGCCCACCGGTGTCGAGCCACTCGGTGGCGGTCAGCGACGCGATGGGCATCAGCGACTCGAAGTTGAAGTCGCTGACGCTGCCGAGCCTGATCGTGGCGGCGGTCGTATTCGCCGGCAGGAATGCGCCGATCGAGAGCCGCCCGGGACCGGTCAGATCGCCGAGTTGGAGCAGGCGCACGCCGCCGCTGGCGGCGACAAATCCATCCACCTCGGCGAGGCCGAGGGCGGCGGAACGCATCACGGAGGTGAAATTGATGTCGTTCAGATTGATCCGCCCGTCTCCCCCAGCGGCCTTCGCGACGCGCGCGGAGAGCTTTGACAGTGCAGTGCCGCCGGAGACGCTCAGGTCGATCTTCCCGTCTGCATCCGTGCTGAGCCGTCCGATCCCGCCACCCGTTAGGAACAACGTCACCCGGTCGCCGTCGCTCTCGACGAAGGAGAGTGGAACCTTCGTGCGCCCGCCAAAGTCGCCGAATTGATTGAGGAGCTGATTGCGCTGCCCATCGAGGGCCACGTTGTCATCGGTGAAGAGCTCCTGCGTCGCCAGCGTCCCCATCGGCGTGACCTCGGCGATCAATCGGTAGGCCGTGCTGGTGTCAGCCACCAACTCCATCGGCACCTGCACTCTCGAGGCGAAGGCCTTAGAGGCGCCGCCGGCGATGGAGATCGACTGATTCAGGAGCTGGCCGACGGGGATCTTCGCGCCGGATGGCACGAGGAGACCTGTGTTAAGATTGTCCTCGGCGAGGTAAAACCGGATGTCCACTTTGCCCTTCGCGATACCTCCCGCGGAATTGGTGAGCGTGATTTTCGCCACGCCCGTTTCGCCGGGGGCGGGGAAGGTCGCCAGCGTATCTGTGACGAAGCTGGTGATAAGGTTTGGCAGCACCGTGACGCGGAAGGTATCGGACACCGTCGCACCGCCCGCCTCGACCGCGGTCACCACCACATCGACTTCGCCGGCTCCGCCCGCCTTGTATTTCAGATTCAGCGACGAACCGGTGATCTTCCCGGCGACGAGATCCGACGGGGTCGTCGTGCCGGCCTGATAGATGTGCTCGACGGAGAAGGTGATGCCTGTGGTGTTGCCAGGCGTCGTCGGAATCACCTTCGCTTCGGTGATGCGGATGAGCTGGTCCGCGGTCGGCGTGCCGGAGCCGCTGAAGTTTTGCACCGGCGCGCCGAAGCCAGAGATCACCACCTGCGTCGGCAGCGCGACGATTGCATCCACGATATCGAGACCCTGGATCACATTGCCAAAGACGGTGAAACCGCCGTTTTGATTGTCGAGATTCGACGAGTTATCGGCCAAGTTGAAGAAGAACTCGCTCGTCGCCGTATTCGGGCTGAGATCGGTTTTGGCCATCGTGATCGTCCCACGCAGATTCGATCGCGACGGATCGAATTCATTGTGCAGATCCGGCCCGGTCACGATGTGATCGCGACTGCCTTCGCTGTTGAAGCCGCCTCCCTGCAGGACGAAGCCGGGAGCGGCGCGATGGAAAAAGGTGCCGTCGTAGTCACCCCTCGCGTTCCTGCTGTTCACGTAGCTCAGGAAATTCTGCACCGTGAGCGGGACGAGTTCGTCGAAAAGTTCGAGGCGGATGATGCCGGCCTGGATGCCCGGGGTGCTCGCGTCGGAGTCAAAGTTCGTGATGAACTCGACGATCGTGCGGTTCGGGCTCGTGGCCGCCGGGTCGAACATCTCCGAGAGATCGACCACCGCTCCCGTCTTCCCCGGACCGGCGACCAGATCGGGCAGCGGATGCTGGAGGGCGATCGCCGGGGCGATGCGAGCTTCGAGCGGTTCGATGCGGGCTGGAAATGGGCGGGGATTCATCGCGAGGGCAGACTAAGCGGAAATGCGGGAGCAACGGGAACCACTATTCGACGCAAAATCCAGATGGAAGAGAGCGGTCACGCGACTTCACGGACAGTCACATCATTTCCCGTCGCGCCGAGGGCGGCGGTGGTCGTTTGATCAAAGGACTGACCCGGCGTGGAGTTCAGCGGGAAGGCGAAGGCGCCGACTTTCATCTTCACGATCTGCTCCGCCACGAATCCAAAGTGATCGGTGGGAACGCCCGCACTCCCTGAGATGGCTGTGCCGGCGGGCAGTTTCGGACCGATCACGACACTCGCGATCCGCGAAATGATCCGCGCCGAATCCGCAGCGCTCGCGATCACGGCATCATCCGCGTCGCCGAATCCATCGCCGTCCGTGTCCGCGATTCCGGCGACGAGATTCGAGCCCGCCCAGCCGCCCGTCACGACCACGGCGCCGATCTGCGCATCGGGATTCACCGGGGCGCCGTCGAGGCGGTAGCCGGCGAGGAAATCCGAGTCGCTCACGCTGCCGACGATCACGATCTTGCCGATAGCCACGTCGGTGGTCTTGCCTTGCTTCACCTGGCCGCGCGCCGTGACGAGCAGATCGGAGGCATCCGCCCGGATGCTCAGGACGCCGAGCGCATCGCCGACGCGCACGGTCGCGCCATCGGCCGCGCCGACGATGGAGAGGCTCGATAGATTTCCACCCACGACGATGCTCGCGGAGTCGGGGCCAGCGAAGCCGTGCGCCTGGAAGGTGCCGAGCACTTTGATCGCGCCGCTAGCGCCGGGATGCACGATCCCCAGGCCCGTCTGGACGCTGCCGCTCGCCGCACCGACTCCGCCATTCCACGAGCCGACGGTGAGGCTCTTGAGATTGCCATCGGCCCGCAGGCTGCCGGAGCCGATGCCATCCTGGCCCCGGAGCTGCCCCGTGATCGTGACCGCGCCGAGATCGCCGGCGATCTCGCCCGTCGGGCTGAAACGATCCACGGCTCGAATGGAAGCGCTGTAGTCACCCTGGCCGCCTACGACATTGCCGAAGATTTTCACCGAACCGAGGAGCCCCTGGCTCTCGACGGTGCCGCTGCGCTCGCCGTTCGCGCCGATCAGGACATCGGTCAAAGGCCCGGCTCTCCCGACGATGAGGCTCGCCAGCTTTCCACCACTGCCGATCGAGCCGGAGAACGCCCCGGCCCCGCCTTCGATCCGGCCCAGCACCGCCACGCTACCCATGTCCCCGGCCCGGAGCGGGTCGAAGCCGCTCAGGATTCGACCGCTCCCGACGCCGGCGCCGCCGGAAAGATCGCCGCTCACGGTGACCGCCGCGATTTTCCCATAGGCGATGATCGAACCCGACGACACCCCGTCGCCGCCTTCGATGTCGCCGCGCACGACCACCTTGCCGAGGTCGCCCTGCACCTCGACGAATCCCGCCTGCCCGCCGGGGCCGCC
>JBGSYE010000148.1:0-3773 GCA_041751075.1 Chthoniobacteraceae bacterium | reverse complement strand
GGTGGTGGCGTTTTCCGTGAGCGCGAGCGATCCCGGCGGTACCGGAGTCGCGAATTTGATCTTCCTGCCCGCAAGCGGCAGCACCTTCCCCATCGGCACGACCACGGTGAACGCGAGCGCCGCTGACAACGTAGGAAACGTGGCGATCGGGAGTTTCCACAGTGACGGTAACGGCCTCGACGCCGCTCGAATACTGGCGCTATGCGAATTTCGGGACATTGGAAAACGCCGGCAACGCAGCCGACCTCGCGGACCCGGATGGCGACGGGGACACCAACCGCTTCGAATACGTGGCCGGACTTTCTCCGCTCGATCCAGCCTCACGGTTTGACGCGCGAGTGGACGCCGTGGCCGGGCAGCCGGGACGCAAGGCAATCCTCTTCAGCCCGATCGTCGCTGGGCGGAGCTATGTGGTGACGAGCACGGCTAACCTCACCAGCCCGACGTGGACGGCGCTCACCAGCTTCACCACATTCGATGACGGCACGGAGCAGACCGTGATCGACCTCGACGCAGGGACAGAATCGAAATTCTACCGGGTGGAGATCGTGCTGCCATAGCACGGTCGAGCGCGATGAATCGCGCAACGTTCTTGGCGCCGATTTTCGGCTGGACCAGACTTCAGGACCGGAGTGTGTCGCCCCCTCCAAGCGACCGCAAATCCTGATGAATACAGGCTTGGGAGCGGGTGACGAGACTCGAACTCGCGATACGAGTCTCGGGGATAGATCGAACGATTTTACCTATGAAAGAAACTGTCTCGGAAAGTGGTGGATAGGGGTGGATGGTCTTAGCAATGGTCTTACATGGCCGGCCTCACCAAACATCCTCTCTCCCCATACTGGACTGCGATCTTCTACGACGGCGCGGGAGCGAAAGTGCGCCGTTCCACCAAACTGCGCGATCGAAGGCGTGCAATGGAGACCGCTTTGGCTTGGGAGCGCGCGGCGAAGGATGGCCGCGAGAAGCGATTGACCGAGGCGCAGGCGCGCAAGGTAGTTGGCGAAATCCTCGAACGATCCACAGGCGAGAAGCTGCACTTTCACACCTTCCGTGCGTGGCTCGATGAATGGCTGGCCGGGAAAAATGGAACGACGGCTCCGGGCACGCTGACTCGGTACAAGCAAGTGCTTGGCGATTTTATCGAGTTCCTCGGAGAGAGGGCGAAACTCCCGCTCCCCGCCATCTCGCCTGCCGATGTGCGCGCGTTTCGCGACAAGCTCGCGAAAGAGAAGCGCGCGCCTTCCACGGTGAATCTGCAAATCAAGAAGGTGCTCAATGCGCCCTTCGCGGCTGCGTTCCAGCTCGGATACATTCCGCTCAATCCGTGCGCTGCCGTGGAAGCCTTGCGTGACGATACTGACTGCGGACGGGAGATGTTCACTGCGGAACAGGTGGGCCAACTGGTGCAAACCGCGGAGGGCGATTGGCGCGGTGCGGTGCTCGCGGGCTACTTCACGGGCCTGCGTCTCGGCGATGTGGCGAATCTGAAATGGGAGGCCGTCGATTTTGGGGCTGGCGTACTCCGGGTGCGCACCACGAAGACGAAAGCGCCGATCGTTGCACCGCTTCACCCGGAGTTTGAGGCGTGGTTGAAAGGCGAATGCCGCGGCATCGCCAAGGCCCCGGTTTTTCCCGCCCTCGCCGGGAAACGCACGGGTGGCGCGGGCGGCCTCAGCGCGCAATTCGCAAAGGTGCTGAAGCGCGCAGGCATTGCTCGGAAGCTACTCCGCAAGGGCGATGGCGCGGGGCACCGGACCTCCAATCTGAGTTTTCACAGCCTCCGGCACACCTTCGTCTCCGCGCTCGCCAATGCCGGCGTCGCGCCCGAGTTGCGGCAGAAGCTCAGCGGCCACGCCGACGAAAAGACGCACGCACTCTACACGCACCACGAGGTTGAGACCTTGCGAGCTGTGGTGGCAAAGCTGCCGGGTGTGAGCGTGGGTGGATGATTGCGGACGAGCACGGACGCGGCTACACTCCGGCGCATGAAATACCGCATCACTCTCGTGCAATCCGAAGAAGGTTGGGCCGTGTGGTGCGATGACCTGCCGGGGTGCTGTTCGCAAGGTGAGACGCGAGAGGAAGCGCTGGCAAATATCCGCATTGCCATCGCCGAATATCTCGACGCGCAACCGGAGATTGAGGCGCGTTTCGGCACACGCATCTTCCACGAGGAAATCGCCGTGCCCGGCGAACCTGCCACGGCCTGAGCCGATGCCAAAGCTGCCGGGCCTCGGACAGCGCGAAGCGGTGCGCGCCTTGGAAAAGGCGGGCTTCGTTATCATCCGCCAAGGCAAGCACATCACGATGAGCGACGGCACGCGCACGGTGCAGGTGCCCCGCCATACGACGATCAACGCCTTTACGATGGGAAAGATCGCCAAGGACGCGGGCTACACGCCGGAGCAATTTCGCGCACTGCTGTGAGCGCGAAGAAAGCTGGGAAAGGGAAGAAGCGGCAAGCTGTGCCGCGCTATTCAGCCAAGCCTGCGCGTGCCCACAAACTTCCGCTCCCTCTCGGCTTTCAGTAGATCGAGAGAGAGGATGCCGTAGTGCGTGGATGGTCTTCCTACCCGCTTCGAGATTGTGCTCGTTTCATGTCCGTGAAGGCGGCGGCCTCTTCTTCGCTGCGGGCCGGTGCATTCGCCGCGGACCGCCCAAGCCGAGACAGCTTCCATGCGATTGCACGCCTCTCTCTTTGGACGGTCGCCGTTGCTATTGCGGCATGGCGCACGCCCGTGAGTGGAAAACATCTGCTTGATGGCTCAGGAACGGTGTGGCTCACGCATGGCAAGGCGAGGCGCGCGTTTTACTGCAAAGGGTTCACACTTCCCGTAACGCTTCCGCCGAAGGTCACTTTGCGGCTTGAGTGCGGCGCGACGATAACGCTACCCGCGTGGGCATTGCTGTGCTGGGAACTTCCGGTCCCGTCTGACGTTGCCAGCGTGCGAGCGTGCCGGGCGGCGACTGTTCAAGCGGCGCACGAGCTTTTCGCGACCGAGTTGCTGCTGATCCTCGACGGATACAAAGGCGGCTTCATGGATCAGCCAGCCATCGTCGAACGCACCTTACGTCAAGTTTGTGGAGGCGTGGCGGAGTTCGCGGTAGAGGCGCGGAACGCGAATCTCGCGAGTGACGAGAGTCGCCAAGTTGCCGACCCGCGAGATGGGACGCTGATGGACTATCCGAGTGCCAGCCAAGACAAGGGGCGCTCGGCTGACGACGCGCGAGATATGGCGCGCCGTTTGAAGGAGCTGGGCATCGGCGATAAGCAAGCACTCGAAGAACACCTGCGGACTACGTGGCGCACCGTTGGGAAGTTGAGCGATGATTCCCGATCTGTAGATGAATCTACCCAGCCCTTCGTGCGCCTTGCGCGGGAATTGCTCGAAGATCGGCGGGTCTTAAAGGACGCTGCACGCCGGCTCTGGAATGCAGCGAAAGACTGGGAAGCAGTGGTTGAAAAATCTCCCATCGCAACCGCTAGGAACAACGCGTTTGGGGGCAAGTCTGAGAGTACACCCGGCAGGCTGATCGCCAATGGGGGCAGGAGAGTGAAGGATGAACTGAAGCGTATTCGCCCGATTGATCCGGGGAGTCTTCCCACGGGAGTGTCCGAAAGTTTGTGTTTTAGGCTTTGGTTTTTGGTTGGTTGGTTCGGGTGAAGTGGTGGGGCCTCAGCATGCGGAGGGAGCCTCAAAGCGCGGGCCGAACTGGATGGCAAATTGATTGGCCGCGGCCAGCCAGCCGGCCGGGGGTTTGGTCCATTT
>JBGSYE010000147.1:0-4918 GCA_041751075.1 Chthoniobacteraceae bacterium | reverse complement strand
GCGCTCATCGAGGGGCTGCAAGGCGCGAGCGCGACCGGCGGCTTTCCCGGTGGCGGTGGTGGCAGCGCAATCTCACGTCCCCAGGCCGCGCGCTTCCTCACCCAGGCGACCTTTGGCCCGACACCGCCGGATCTCGATCGCGTCCGGCAGCTCGGCTACGCCGCGTGGATCACCGAGCAGATCGCGAAGCCCGCGACACTCCATTCCACCTACATCCGCGGCATCTACACGGACTTCGCCGGCCAGCGTGCGGACCTCTCGTACAACTACAGCGACATGGACGAGTTCCTCTACGGCAACAATCTGACCACCGCCTTTGCGCGCGCCGCGATCCAGGGCGAGGACCAACTCCGCCAGCGCGTCGCCTTTGGCCTCAGCCAGATCTGCGTGACTTCGCTGCGCGACGCGAATCTCGAAAACCGCGCGCTCGGCATGGCCGACTACTACGACGTCTTCGTCACCGGCGCCTTTGGCAGCTATCGCGACATCCTGATGAAAGTCGCGCTGCATCCCTGTATGGGCCGCTACCTCAGCCACGTCGGAAATCAAAAGGCCGATCCGTCGATCAACCGTTTCCCCGACGAAAACTTCGCGCGCGAAGTGATGCAGCTCTTCAGCGTCGGTTTGTGGGAGCTGAATCCCGACGGCTCGCGCAAAGTGAACGGCCTCGGCCAGCACATCCCCACTTACACGAATACGCAGATCACCCAGATGGCCCGTGTCTTCACTGGGCTATGGTTTGGCGGACACGGCTGGGGCGGCGGCGGCTGGAGCGAGCAGGATTTCGCCACGCCGATGACGATGCACGCCGACCGGCACGACTTCGGGGAAAAGACGCTGCTCGGCGGTTTCATCATCCCGCAGCGTGCGCCGAGCGCGGAGAATGGCATGCGCGACGTCGCCGATGCGATCCGCCATCTCTTCGAGCACGCCAATGCCGGCCCCTTCATCGGCAAGCAGCTCATCCAATTCCTCGTCGCGGACAATCCCTCGCCCGCTTACATCCAGCGCATCTCGAATGTCTTCGCGAACAACGGCATCGGCGTGCGCGGCGATCTCGGCGCCGTGGTGCGCGCCATCCTGCTCGATCCCGAGGCGCGCGATCCGCAGCAAGGCGCAAACAATCCCGCCTTCGGCAAACTCCGCGAGCCGGTGATCCGCGCGATGGCCCTCGGCCGCGCCTTCGGCATGAAGAACGTGCCGGCGCTGCTCTGGTGGGACTGGGGTGATTTCTTCTCCAATGCCCGCCAGGCGCCGATGAATTCGCCGAGCGTCTTCAACTTCTTCCGCCCCGAATACCGCGCACCCGGGCTCCTGACGCAGAACGATCTCGCCGGCCCGGTATTTCAGATCACCGACAGCTACTCGGCGATCGCCTTCCCGAATCAGCTCTGGAGCCTGATCGAGAATGGCTTCTCGCTTTACGACACTTATCGCTTTCCGCTCGATCTCAGCTCCGCCACCGCGCTCGCCGCCACGCCGGAGCTGCTCGTGGATCATCTGAACGCGCTCTTCTGCGCCGGCCAGATGAGCGCCGCCACCCGCACGATTCTTTTGGATGCCATCAACCAAATCCCGGCCACGCAACCCGAAGCCCGCGCCCGCATCGCCGCCTATCTCGCCGCCGTCGCGCCCGATGGTGCCGTGCTGAAATAACTGACTCGCTCGATGAAAGCCTCTCCTCCCACCCGCCGCCTGTTCCTCGGCCAGGCCGGTTGCGCCGCGCTCAGCTCGGTCTCGATGCTGAACATGCTGCTCAACCTGAAGCTCGCGAATCAGGCCGCCGCGCAAGGTTCCCCCACCGATCGCAAGACGCTCGTCTGCCTCTTCCTCCACGGCGGCAATGATTCCTTCAACATGCTCGTCCCGCGCGACGCCACGCGGCACGGTATCTACAGCATCTCGCGCGGAAATCTCGCCCTGCCGCTGGCCGGCCTCCGCACGTTAAATCAGGACGCCGGCGGCGATGGCCAGCTCTACGGCTTCCACCCGAGTTGTGCCGGATTTCAGGAGCTCTTCAATGGCCTCGGCGGAGACACCGCGAAGCGCCGGCTCTCCGTGGTGACGAATGTCGGCACGCTCATTCAGCCCACGAACAAGGCGCAATATCTCGCCGAGTCCGTGCCACTCCCACGCGCGCTCTTCTCCCACAGCGACCAGATCGACCAGTGGCAGACCTCCGTCCCGCAGGGCCTCACGCAACTCGCCGGCTGGGGCGGACGCGCCGCGGACGTGCTGCACGACACCTTCAACTCCGGGCAGACCGCGATGAGCATTTCGCTCAGTGGCAACAATCTCTTCCAAGTCGGCAACAGCTCCCAGCAATTCGTGGTCACCGCGGGTGGCGCGCTCACCTTCACCGCCGCCGCGGACGGACAGCCCGCAACCAATCCGCTCACGATCAAGAACGCCGCGCATCGCAGCCTCATCGAGCAGCATTACGGAAATCTGATGCAGGAATCCTTCGGCCAGCTCACGAAGACGAGCCTCGACCTGCAGGAGTACTTCCAGTCGCTCTTCAATACCTTCGACGAATCGCAGATTCAGACGCCCTTTCCCGCCGACAACTACATCGCCTACAATCTCCGCGCGATCGCCAAGATCATCGCCCTGCGCCCGCAGCTCGGCCTGCGGCGGCAGACGATTTTCCTGAGCTACGGCGGCTGGGATCATCACGCCGAACTCCTCAACAGCCAGGCCGGCATGCTCGCCTATCTCGACGCCGCGCTCACCGCCTTCCAAAAGGCGCTCGAAGAACTCGGCGTCCAGGACGACGTGATCACCTTCACCGCCTCGGACTTCGCGCGCACTCTGCGCACGAATGGCAGTGGCACCGACCACGCCTGGGGTGCGAATGCGCTCGTGCTGGGCGGCCCCGTGCAAGGCGGTCGCGTCGTGGGCGCCTTCCCCGATCTTACTTTAGAAAGTAACGACGACGTCGGCTACGGAGGGCGCCTCCTGCCGAGCACGTCGGTCGATAAGTTCTTCGCCGAGCTGCTCCGCTGGTTCGGCGTCACACCTGCGAACATGAGCTACGTGCTGCCGAACATCACGAACTTCTACAACGTGAACTCCAGCACCCTGCCGCTCGGCTTCCTGCGTCACGGAACGTGGACGTGACCGTGCCGTTGCGGCGGTGGGATCGGGTACCAAACGCGTCCCGCGTGTTGATCGCCGCGTCTCGCGACGACACACTTTCTGCACGGCACGGTCTGGCAAGAGCTCCGCGCCCGCGGAACCCGCCGGCTTATTCCGCAGGCGCGGCTCTCTTGTTCGATCGAGCCACTGGGGGAGTTCGTCGTCGCGAGACGCGACGACCGACACGCGAGACGCGTATGATACCCGATCTGCCGTCGCCCGAACCCGCGCGGCTCTGATTTCTCATGCGTCGCCGTGCCGCTCTCATTCTGGTGGCGATGCTCGTGCTTGCCGGCCTCGCACTCCTGCTCTCGCGGCGAACGAATCCCACGCCTCCACACGCTACCGGCCCTACTTTGGAGCCGGCGAAGAATTCCCAAAGCGCGAATGCCGCCAGCATCACCAGCACTCCACTCGCGCCCCCATTCGCCGAGCGCATCCTCGACCACTACGCCGACCCGGCGCGCCCGCCGGAAGAGGATCTGCAAGCCATCGCCCGCACGCTCGACAACTTCGCGCTTCTCGTGAAAGGCGACAACCCGCTCCCGCTCGGCGCGAACGAAGACATAGCCGCCGCCCTGCGTGGGAAAAACCAAGCCGCCCTGCGCGCGCTCTCCGACGATCACCGCGCCTTCAATGCCCAAGGCCAGCTCGTGGACCGCTGGGGCACGCCCCTCTACTTCCACGCCGAAAGCCGGGACCGCCTCGACGTGCGCAGCGCCGGCCCCGACCGGAGGATGTGGACCGCCGACGATCTGCACCGCAAACACGGCGGCCGGTTCCTCCGGGGCGAAGCCCTGCTCGCACCGAGTCTCTACGACGCCGGTCCCGCACGCCCTTGAATGCGCCGAATCCGCCTCGATCTCTCGGCGCCCCTAGCAGCCTGTCGGACTTTGCTTGAGCGGCGCGGAAGGGTTTCGATAAATGGATTATGCCAGCGCACTCCGTGAACATCGACCGGGACACGCCGAGTTGCGAGCGGTGCGTTCAGCGCGGGATCAGCTATCGGTAGGACGCGCCATCCGCGAGCGCGACGATGTTGCAATGCATTGGCGGAGTCGGAGCAGGATGGGCGTTGAAAGCCCTGGGCGGTTCGTTCAATGATGACGCGTGAGAAAGTTGCTCGCCGAATCGATCGGAACCTTCGCCCTCGTCTTTGCCGGCACCGGCGCGATCGTCATCGACCACGCCAGTAGCGGCGCCATCGGCCACGCCGGGATCGCGCTCACCTTCGGGCTCATCGTGCTGGCGATGATCTACACTTTCGGTGACGTGAGCGGTGCGCATTTCAATCCGGCGGTGACGATCGCATTCGCGGCGGCGCAACGTTTTCCATGGCGCGAAGTGCCGGGCTACCTCGTGGCGCAAATCCTCGGTGCGATCGCCGCGAGCGGCCTGCTGCGCGGGCTTTTCCCGACGGAGGCCACGCTCGGCGCGACGCTCCCGGCGGGGCCGGCGATGCAAAGCTTCGTGCTCGAGGTGGTGCTCAGCTTTTTCCTCATGCTCGTGATCCTGAGCGTCTCGACGGGAGCGCAGGAAAAGGGCATCACCGCCGGCATTGCGATCGGCGCGGTGATCGCGCTGGAGGCGATGTTCGCGGGGCCGATCTGTGGGGCCTCCATGAATCCCGCGCGATCTCTCGCGCCGGCTTTGGTGAGCGGGCACCTCGAGCATCTGTGGATCTATCTCGCGGCGCCGATGCTCGGCGCGCTGCTGGCCATCCCGGCGTGCAGTGGCGTGCGCGAGCCGGGCTGCTGCCGCGCTTCACTGGCGCGATGAA
>JBGSYE010000146.1:0-3908 GCA_041751075.1 Chthoniobacteraceae bacterium | reverse complement strand
TCCCTCCGGCGCCGCGGCGGCCGTCAGCACCGGCGCGGACATCAAAATTCACAACCCGATGGGCACGCGGGAACTGGTGATGATCGTCGATGACGAGGATTTCGTGACGCTGCTGGCCCAGCGCGTCCTCACGGATGAAGGCTACCGCATCGTCACCGCGCGCGACGGCTTCCAGGCGATCGAAATCTACCGCAAGCTCAAGGACCAGATCGCGCTGATCATTCTCGATTTCACCATGCCCGTGATGGACGGCTCGGATGTCTTCGCGGAATTGCTCCAGATCAATCCGGCCGTGCCCGTCGTGCTCAGCAGCGGCTTCGCGGAACAGGAACGGCTGCGCAGCATGCTCGCCCGCGGCCTGCGCGGCTTCATCCCCAAGCCCTACACGCAGCAGAAATTGCTCACGCAAATCCGCTCCACGCTCGACGCCCTCCAGGCCGAGCACACCGGCCAGCGCCGGGTGATGTAGGAAAGTTCGAAGCTCGAAACAAACGGAGGGGAAGGAGTGCAAACGGAGGACATGCGCGCCCATCCGTTTTCCCGCAGTTTCACTGCTTTGGAATTTGTTTCGGATCTCGAGCTTCGAATTTCCGCCCCTTCGGCGGCGTGGCATCGCACTAGCTATCTCAGGGCGGCGATATGGCCCGCATCGATTCGTTTTTCAAATTCATGAAGGAGCAGAGCGCCTCTGACCTTCATCTCTCCACCGGCAATCCACCCATGCTCCGCATCCACGGTGAACTCGTGCGCGTGGACACCCCGCCGCTCGATAACGACGACCTCAAAGCCCTCGTCTATGAGATCGCGCCCGAGCAGAAGATCAAACTCTTCGAGGAAACCGGCGACGTGGACTTCGGCTACGAGTATCCCGGCTTCGCTCGCTACCGTGCGAATTTCTTCAATCAAAAGTGCGGCATCTCGGCCGTGTTCCGCCTCATCCCGAGCAAGGTGCTCACCGCCGACGACCTCGGCCTGCCGCCCGTGCTCAAGCGCTTCTCGATGCTGAAAAAAGGCCTCGTGCTCGTGACCGGACCGACCGGCTCCGGCAAGTCCACCACGCTCGCGGCGATGGTCGATTACGCGAATCTGCATCGCAAGGACCACATCATCACCGTCGAGGACCCGATCGAATTCGTGCATCGCAGCCAGCAGTCGCTCATCAATCACCGCGAAGTCGGGATGCACAAGAAGTCCTTCGCCGCCGCCCTCCGCGGCGCGCTGCGTGAGGATCCGGACATCATCCTGGTGGGAGAAATGCGCGATCTCGAAACCATCGAACTCGCGCTCACCGCTGCCGCCACGGGCCACCTCGTCTTCGGCACGCTGCACACGCCGAGCGCGCCGAAAACCATCGACCGCGTCATCGACGTTTTCCCCGCCGGCCAGCAAAACCAGATTCGCGCCTCGCTCGCCGAATCGCTCAAGGGCGTGGTCGCGCAGAATCTTTTCCGCCGCATCGACAAAGCCGGCCGCGTCGCCGCGCTCGAGGTGCTCGTGGTCGATACGCCGATCGCCAACCTCATCCGCGAAGCCAAGACGCATCAGATTCCCGGCATGATGCAGGTGGGCAAAAAGAAGGGCAACCAGCCGCTCGACGACGCGATCATGGAGCATCTCCGCGCCGGTCGCATCGCGCCGGAAGAAGCCTACGAGAAGGCGCAGGACCGGAAGAAATTCCGCGTGTTCCTAAAGACTCCTCCCGACGACCTCGACGATTGATCCCGATTTCATCCTCATCCTCTTCCTCATCGTCATCCTCAATCCGACCCCGCGACGAGGATGACGATGAGGAAGAGGATGAGGATGAGGGAAGGGCCGCCACCCGCCATTCCGTTATGAAACCCAGTGACCTCGATTCCGTCCTCAGCGCGATGCTCCATTCGCATCCCGGCATTTCCGACCTCGTTTTCTCCGTCGGCCGACCCTTCCAGGTGGAGGCTTACGGCGAGCTGAAAGAGGCGAAGATCAATCCGCCGATCAAGCGCCTCACGCCCTTCCAGACCGAGCAACTCGCGCTCAATATCATCGGCGGCCAGCGCCATCTGCTGCGCGATCTGCTCGCGAAAGGCGCGTGCGATTGCAGCTACTCGCTCGGCGAGAAGGCGCGCTTCCGCGTCAATATCTTCCGCCAGCGCGGCCACTACGCCATCATCATGCGCAAGGCGCAGAGCGAGATGCCGTCGATCGCCTCGCTCGGCCTCACGCCCATCTTTCACGAAATGGCGCGCGAGAAAAACGGCCTCATCCTCGTCACCGGTGCCACCGGCAGCGGCAAGACCACCACGCTCACAGCCATCCTCAATGAGATCAACGAGACCCAGCCCGTCCACGTCGTCACGCTCGAAGATCCCATCGAATTTCTGCACACGCACAAGTGCGCCACCTTCAACCAGCGCGAACTCGGCGCGGACTTCTCGGACTTCCCCGGCGGCCTGCGTTCCGCGCTGCGGCAGGCGCCGAAGGTCATCCTCGTCGGCGAAATGCGCGACCGCGCGACCGTGGAAATCGCGCTGACCGCCGCCGAGACCGGCCACCTCGTGCTCTCGACCATTCACACCATCAACGCCGGCCAGGCCATCAGCCGCATCCTCGGCATGTTCGAGCTCGCCGAGGAGACGCACCTCCGGCTGCGGCTCAGCGAGACGCTCCGCTACATCGTCAGCCAGCGCCTCGCGCCGAAGGTCGGCGGCGGGCGCCTGCTCATCAATGAAATCATGGGCGCGAACCTCCGCACGCGCGAAGCCGTGGCGCTCGGCGAGACCGAAGGGCGCAGCTTCTACGACATCATCGAATCGAACGCCACCTTCGGCTGGACCACGTTCGACCAGTCCCTGCACCGCGCCTATTCCGCCAATCTCATCACCGAAGAAACCGCGACGCTCTACGCCACGAACAAGGCGAAGATGACGCGCTACCTGGACTCCGAGAAAAAGGAACGCGGCCTCGCCAGTGACGCGCCCACC
Organism: Chthoniobacteraceae bacterium; assembly: GCA_041751075.1. GTDB lineage: Bacteria > Verrucomicrobiota > Verrucomicrobiia > Chthoniobacterales > Chthoniobacteraceae > JANNXQ01. The sequence continues at coordinate 945 of JBGSYE010000146.1, read as the reverse complement.
GGCCTCAAGCTCGACCTCCTCGCCGCCGCCGGCCCCATGCTCGGACTTCGCTAAACCCACTCCCGCTCCCGCCATGGACATTACCAACCGCCTCGACGTTTTCGAACCCGGCGACCAGACCGCCCTCGTCAGCATCGACGTGCCGGAAGCCCAGCGCCTCGTCGTCGAGCAACTCGGCGCGCTCGGCTACAAGCTCCACACCGGCTTCTTCGCCGAGGACATCCTGCTGAAGCTGCGCACGCACATTTACGACGTGGTGCTCATCTCGCAGCACTTCAACGGCACGGATGTCGAAACGAATCCCATCCTCGCCGAAGTCACGCGCTTCAGCCCGCAGCAACGCCGCCAGCAGGTCGTCGTCCTCATCGGTTCGGGCATGAATACGGACGACGAATCCGAGGCCTTCGAGCACAGCGTCGATCTGGTGGTGAATCTCAGCGACATCGTGAATCTCCGCCCCGTCCTGCGCCGCGCGGTGCAGCGCAAGCTGGATTTCTACACGCCGTTCCAGGACGCGCTGCGAGCGGTGGAAGCCGCGTGACCCAGTCGCAGCCGACGGAAGGGAGGCTCCATTCCAGGCCACGCCGACCGGCGGCGTGAAGCCTCTCCTCACGTCGGCGGCTCCGGACTTCGCTACGGCTGCGCGATGATCTCGCGGACGCGCACGTTGATCTGGCCATCCGCGCCGCGCCGCACATCGCGAATCTCCAGCGGCCGGGAGGGATCGCGCCGGATCACCGCGTTCTCCTGGGGAGGCACCGCGCCGGGCGGAAACTCCACGATGATCCGCACATTATCCGCGGGCGTGGGGCGATTGGGATCGGACCCCGCGTTCACGTCGCGCAGCACCGCCCCATTCTCGCCCGACGCCGTCACCCGGAAATCCCCGCGCAGGTAAACGCGCTCTCCGATATCGCCGCGGTCCGCCAGCGTCATCGCCTCCAC
>JBGSYE010000145.1:0-4690 GCA_041751075.1 Chthoniobacteraceae bacterium | reverse complement strand
CCCAATCTTCGTGCAGCTTCAGCCCGATGGCCCCGGCGAGGATTTGCTCGCGCAACGGCTCGTGCGTGGAGCAGTTGCCTTTGCCGAGGAAGCCGAGGTTCATCGGATACTCGTCGGCGGCTTCGAGCATGCGGTGGATGTTCCATTCTCCCGGAGTGCAGGTCGTCGCGTACGTGCCGTGCGCCGGACCGGTGCCGCCGCCGAGCATCGTGGTCACGCCGCTCGCCAGCGCGTGCTCGATCTGCTGCGGGCAGATGAAATGAATGTGCGTGTCGATCCCGCCCGCCGTAACGATGCACCCCTCCCCAGCGATCACCTCGGTCGCCGCGCCGATCGTCATTCCCGGCGTGATCCCCTGCTGGATGCCCGGATTCCCCGCGTGCCCGATGCCGACGATGCGGCCGTGCTTGATCCCGATGTCCGCTTTGATCACGCCCTGCACCGCGTCGAGAATCAGCGCGTTCGTGATGACCAGATCGAGCGCCTCCGCATCCTTCGCCGTGGGCGATTGACCCATGCCATCGCGGATCACTTTGCCGCCGCCAAACTTCACCTCATCGCCATAAGCTCCCGCCTCCGCAATCAAGTCGCGCTCGACCTCGATGAACAATTCCGTGTCCGCAAGACGGACCTGATCGCCCACGGTCGGTCCAAACATTTCGGCATACTGGCGGCGGGTAAGTCTCAGTGGCATGGCGGATTCGTTGGGTTGGCTGGCGCGGAGATCGCGCGCAGTGAATCAGGCTCCGCGCCTGAATCCAAGCGCCACGAAGCGCTCCTGCCGCCCGGGATGTGATTGAAGGCCCGAGGGCGTCGCTTTCCCAAATTGCCATTCGGCTCGCGAAACGCCAAGACACGGCGCGGGCGGAGCGTCGCCAAGCCCCCTTTCGCCAACTCGGTTCGCTACGGCGCCGCCGCTTCGTTTGACAAAGCGTGAATGGCCAGCACCCGCTCCGCGCGGGTGCCGGCAGCCAGCGAAAGCCGCGCGGCCAGGTGCGTCGGCACGGCGCAACCATCGGCGCAAAAGATCACCACCCGCGGCGCCCCGGAGGTCCTTTCGGAGTCGATCGCGAGATTCAGTTCCCGCTGGCACCAATTGCTCCCTTGGTAGTGAGCGTCCCAGATCGCGATGAACTCGCGGGCGCCCGTGACGAGGCCCTTCATCTCCTCATCGATCGGCCGTCCCGGTTCGGCATGCTTCTCGTCGCGAAGGACGCGGCGCCCGGCGCGCAGCAGCAACACTTCGAGATGATCCGCCACAGCGATCGTGGGATGCGCATAGCTGAGAAAGCAGGTGTGCCGCGGCTGGAGCAGCGCGGCCGCTTGCTGGGAAAGCTCGTAGGCACGCTCTTTCAGCTCCGCCGTCTCGGAGGCGATCTCGTCGCGGATGATCGTGCGCGCCTGCGCTTCCGATCGCTCCCGCGCGTCGCGCAGCCGAGCCACGACGCGGAGTGAGAAGCCGTCCACGATCTGCGTGAACTCCGCCATCATCCCGTGCGCGTCGGTGTCTTTGGCGGGGCTGGTCGCGCATAACCGCGTGAGCACCCGGCCGAATTCGATCGCGGTCCCGAGGGACTTCTCGGCGTTGCCGAGATGGCCGCTGGCGCCAGGCGCGAACGGGCCGCTCTCGATCATGATCTCGCCCAGCGCCTTTCCAAGCTGGAGGAAGAGCTCGCTGCAGGCATGAGCGAGGAGTCGATCGCGGATGGGGGGTTCGTAAATCAATGCAAGTAACCTGCCGGAAATATCGGGAGAGAGAGGGTAACCGGGCGCGCGCGGCCCCGCGCCAGCTAGATCGCCTTCGCGCCGCGCAGACACTTGTCCGGACCCCGCTCGTAGGCGGTGATCACCGCTTCGGGCCCGCCTGCGGGATCCAGCAGCGTCACGAGCAGAAACTTCCGGAAGACCAGGCTCTTGAAGTAACTGGCCGCCAAGTCTTGCTCGTCGGCCTGGACCTTGATTTGGCCCTTCCTGCCGATGCATTGGGAACTCGCGGCGTGAAATGCTTCCGCGAGTTCATCGAACGCCACCGTGCGGCCGGCTGCGAGATAGGCGTCGAAAAGCGCGGACCACGCCAGACGGCTCAGTTCGCACGCGTGTCGCAACGCCTCGAGCGCACCCTTCTTTTCCCGCACCAGAAGCTCCGCCGCATCCGTGAATTCTTCGACGAAGGCATCCGGTGGACGCCGGCTTTTTGCCCCCGCTTCCATCACTGCAAATTCAGTCGCAAGATTGGTCATGGTCTTTCCGTAAAGATTGCGTTTCGGAGTGGACATCCGAGCCCACCGCGCAATCGGCGGGCCACAAATGAAAATCGTGCGCCGCTGTCAATTGCCAATCGCGACGGCGCCCGACCGGCTGCGAAAGTCCACCATTTGAATGACCGGCTTTCCGCGGATGCATCATGGGCCGACCCTAGGCTGACAAGAGACGGCCACAAGCCCAATCAGCCGCCCAAGCAAGGATCGGGGCCGTGCCTGATTGCCGGCCATCGGCTTCTTCCAACGTTGGATCGACGGTGCTGGGCCGTGCGCGCATTCCGAACCGGCAGGGCGCGGATTGGCGCGCGAGCGTTTGCTTCCACTGGCATCCCGCCCGCGTATAACGAAACGCACCCAGCCCCTCTCCCTATGACGCCTCTCCGCTCCCTCTCCGCCCTCGCCCTGGTCCTGCTCCCCTGCTCCACGTTGCTCCGCGCTCAGGACGATGCGCCGCCTGAAGGCGGTGGCGGTGGGAGCGACAGCGCGGAGGCGGCGCTTCAGAAATTTTCGGTCGCACCCGGCCTGCGCGTGGACCTCTGGGCGTCGGAGCCGTTGCTCGCCAATCCCGTGGCGTTTTGCTTCGACGACCGCGGACGCGTGTTCGTCGCCGAGACCTATCGCCGCCGCAGCACCGCGCCGGATATTCGGAAAAACGAACCCTGGCAGATCGAGAATCTCGCGCTGCGCTCGGTCGCGGATCGCGCCGCCTTCTTCGCATCGAAATATCCCGCCGGTGGGAAAAAGAAGCCGACCAAGGACCTGCCGGACTTTGATGGCAACGGCTTCTTTGATCTCAATGACTGGGCGGTGGAAAGCGAGCGCGTGAAGCTGGTCATCGACAGCGACGGCGACGGTCGCGCGGACCAGGCGAGCGTGTTTGCGGACGACTTCAAAACGCCGCTCACCGGCATCGGCGCGGGCGTGCTGGCGATCGGCGATGCGCTCTACTACACCTGCGTGCCCGATCTCTGGCGGCTCGATGGCGCGAAAGGCAGCGCCGCGACGAAGCGCGAGGCGCTGCTGACCGGCTTCGGCGTCCACGTCGTTTACAGCGGGCATGACATGCACGGCCTCAAGCAAGGGCCAGACGGGCGCCTTTACTGGACCAATGCCGACAGCGGCTCCCGTGTCGTCACGAAGGAAGGCACGGTGCTCGATTGCCCGGACAGCGGCGCGGTCTTTCGCTGCGACCTCGACGGGCGCAATGCGGAGCTGGTCGCGATCGGCCTGCGCAATCCGCAATCGCTCGCCTTCAACGACCTCGGCGACCTCTTCACCGGCGACAACAACGCCGATGGCGGCGACAAGGCGCGCTGGACGCACATCGTCGATGGCGCGGATTACGGCTGGCGGCTCGGGTGGCAATTCCTGAAAAAGAGCGGCCCGCAGCCTCCGCTCGGCGCGTGGAATTCCGAAGGCATGTGGCATCTCGACGTGGCGAAAACGAACCTCTCGCTGCTCCCGCCCGTGGGCTTGATCGGGCACGGTCCGGCGGGCGTCGCCTACTATCCCGGCACCGGGTTGCCCGAGCGTTACCGCGGCCATTTCTTCTATGCGGATTTCCCGGGCGGCGTGCGCGACTTCGCGCTCATGCCGCGCGGCGCGAGCTACACGGTCGAGAATCCGAAGGACGTGCTGCAGGACAATTCGCCGAAGACAATGACCGGGAAGCTGCTCTGGGGCTTGTTTCCCAGCGATGTGCAGTTTGGCGTGGATGGCGGCGTGTACGTGCTGGATTGGATCGAGGGCTGGGAGAAGACGGGCAAGGGCCGCATCTTCCGCGTGCATGATCCCGCCGTGGATGCGAGCGCGCCGGTGCAGGAAACGAAGAAATTGCTGGCGGAGGGAATGGAGAAACGGCCCGTCGCGGAGTTGGCGAAACTGCTCGGGCAGGTGGATCAGCGGGTGCGGTTCGCGGCGCAGTTTGAACTCGTGCGGCGCGGCGATCCGGGGCCGCTCGCGCAGGCGACGCTGGCTGCGAATCCTGTGCTCATGCGCATTCACGGCATCTGGGGCGTGACGCAGCTCGCGCGGCTCAAGCCGGACGCGGCGCGGATGTTGATGCCGCTGGCCCAGGATAAAGAAGCGGAGGTGCGGGCGCAGTGGGCAAAGTTCACGGGTGAAGCGGGCGTCACCGGCGAGCAGGATTTGCTGCTCAAAATGCTCACCGATCCGGCACCGCGCGTGCGCTTCTTCGCCGCACAATCGCTCGGAAAACTTGGCATCAAAGGCGCGGTGCCGGCGCTCTTCACTTTGCTGAAAACCAACGCCGATGAAGACGCGTTCATCCGCCACGCCGCCATCGTCGCTCTCGCCTCGCTGACCGATGCGAAGACCCTCGCCGCCAAAGCCAACGATCCCGATGCCGCCATCCGCACCGGCGCGCTGCTGGCGCTGCGGCGGCAGGCCAGTCCGGAAATCGCGCGCTT
>JBGSYE010000144.1:0-11533 GCA_041751075.1 Chthoniobacteraceae bacterium | reverse complement strand
GCCGGCACCGCCACCGCCCGTCCCCGCCGCGTCGTCACCGACGGCGAAGACTACTGAGCCCGCCACCATGCGCCTCCTCTCCACGCTCCTCGCTCCCTTTCTCCTCGCCGGCTCGCTCTGCGCCCAAGTGCAGATGCGCCCGATCCCTGGCGAGGAGCAGATCCCCGTGGCCCGCGCCGTCCCGGTGGAGCGCCGAGCCGAGCCGGTCAATTCCGGCGTCCAGTACGTCACGCAACCCCCGACCGGCTCCGGGAACCAAACGCTGGCGACGCTGCGACCGGGGGACTCCTTTGAAATGCGCCTCAGCGGCATGGATGCGCTGTATAGCGAGGAATTCACGCGCCAGTACGTCGTCGATGGCAATGGCTCGGTGAACCTCCCCTACATCAAGTCCGTCGCTGCCGCGGGCCTTACCTCCGGCCAGCTCGAACGCAGCATCCAGCAGCAGCTCGTCGCGGCAAAAATCTTCACCAATCCCACGGTGAACATCACCCTCCAGACCACCGCCCGCGTCGTGGCCGTCACCGGCGGCGTCCGCCAGCCCCAGCGCCTCGCCTGGTCCCCCGACCTCACCCTGCGCACCGCCGTGGACCTCGCCGGAGGCATGGGAGATTTTGCCAAGCCCAAGGGCGTGCGCCACATCCGCGGCGGCAAAGTGATCGGCACCTACGATCTTCGCCAGTTGCAGAAGTATCCCGGCGACGACCCGAAAGTCCTCCCCGGCGATCAGGTGGACGTGCCGCAGTAGAGCGAGCATGCCGAAGGCTGCTCGCTTACCAGGAAGCGGAAAATTCCAAATTCCAGGAGCCAAATCCCAAGTAAGTTTCAAGATCCAAGGGCAGAGAAATTTCAAGGAAGCACGCCGTCCGGAGAGCGGATCGGACCACGAGAGTCCGCTTGGAATTTTCCCCTCTTGAATCCTGATCCTTACTTGGATTTTGGTTCTTGGCTCTTGGAATTTCCCCCTCACCCCGCCGCGATCAGCGCGCGGTGCTTCCACAAGTACCCCGCCCCGGACGACAGCGTGAGCGCGAGCGACAGCGCGATCAGCGCCTTCCCCCCGTAGTGCCAGGCGTGCGCCCACCAGTAGAGCCCGTGGATCACGCCCGCGCGCTCCAGCTCCAGCAGCATGAGCAGCAGCAGAAAATAGATGACCGTGGCCATCTGCCAGCCCGTCTTGTGTTTCCCCAGCTTCTCCGACGGCAGCACCGTGCCCTTGCTTGCCGCCAGCAGCCGCAGCCCGGTGATGAGGAATTCCCGGCTGATGATCACGATCGCCGCCCACGCCGGGATCGCGTGCTCCGGGATCAGGCAGATGAAGGCCGCCGCCATCATCACCTTGTCCGCCAGCGGATCCATGAGCTTGCCGAAATCTGTGACGAGATTCCGTTTCCGCGCGATCTCCCCGTCGAGATAGTCCGTCACCGCCGCCGCGACGAAGAGCACCAGCCCCGCCGAATATCCCCAGCTCCAGCTCGGCAGAGCCGGCCACCACGCCGCGTCGCCCGGCGGCGTCCACCGCCACGCCAGCGTCATCGAAGCCACAAATCCCGCCGTGAGATAAAACCGCGCCACCGTGAGACGATTCGGCAGATTCATCGGCGGAGCCACGCTGGCAAACGGTGAGAGGACATCGGGAGACATAAAGGACGGAAGGGCTCCGCCTTTCAATCCTCTTGCACGAGGCATCGCTGGGAGCGGCGGCTTTCCAACGCAACCCGTGGGTATCCATCGCCAAAATCGGTGTTTTGCAGCGAGGCGGTCGCGGGTTATCTAGGCTCCCCCTTTTCATCTATGAACATCACCCGCACTGCCTACGGAACCTGGAGCGGTGGCCGCTTTATGCACTTCGGCGAGGCGCTCGACGACGCGCGCTTCATCGGCGCGATACGCCATGCCTACGAGAGCGGCATCCGCACATTCATGACGGCGGATGTGTACGGCGCGGGCGCGGCGGATGAGATGCTGGCGCGCGCGCTAGCCGGACTGCCGCGCGAGAGCTACTGCCTCGTCGGGGCGGTGGGGCACGATTTCTACAGCGGGCAGCGCGATGGCTCGAAGGGCTTCCCGCGCTTCACGCACCCGCAGCTCCGCGCGAAGGGCGACTATGCAAGCTATCTGCGCATGGCCACGGAGAAGTCGCTGGCGCGCTGCGGGGTCGATGCCTTCGATTGCGTGTTGCTGCACAATCCCGACTCGATCGGCTACACCAGCGACGCGGTGTGGAACGGCATGGACAAGCTGCGCGAGGCCAGGCTCACCGAGCGCATCGGCATCGCACCGGGGCCGGCGAATGGCTTTTCCCTCGACCTCATCCTGAACTTCGAGCGCTTCGGCCCGCTGCTCGATTGGAGCATGATCATCCTCAACCCGCTGGAGCCGTGGCCGGGCTCGCTGTGTCTCGCGGCGGCGGAAATGCACGACATCGAGTTGATCACGCGGGTCGTGGATTACGGCGGGCTCTTTCACGACGACGTGAAGCCGGGGCACACCTTTGGCGAGCGCGATCATCGCACCTTTCGTCCCGCCGGATGGGTCGAGGCGGGCGCGGCGAAGCTGGAAAAGATGCGGCCGATCGCGGAGCGCCACGGGCTCACGCTGCTGCAGCTCTCGTGCATCTGGAATCTCAGCCACGCGCCGATCCACAGCGTGATCCCGACGATGATTCAGGAAGTCGGCGCCGGTGCGAAGCCGATCGAAGACAAGATCTCCGATCTCGCGGCGTTGCCGGAGATGACCTTCGACGAGGGCGAACTCGAAGAGCTTCGACGCATCGGCGACAACACCGGATGCATGGAGTTGAAGGGCGGGAATCCGGGACACACCGGCGAGCCGCAGCCGGACCGTTGGAGCCTCACGAACGATCTCACCGACGTTGCCGCTCGCTGGCGGATCGAGCCGGCGCGCGATCTGGTCTGCACGCACGGCAAGGCCGCGTAGCGGATTTCGCCACGGTCGCGTCGCGGCGTGCGCGATCGAATCGGTCCTCAGCCGCTGTGGGTAGCCGCGGAAAAATGCGGCTCCTGCCGCATCGCGGCGCGAAACATTCTTTAGTCCCAACCGTCCGAGGGTTACCGTCAGCGAGCGGTGTCACTCGACTCTGCTATCGACCCCATGCTTCGCCCACACGAATTACCTATTCACAAGATCGTCGATCACGGAGTTGGCGCGGTTTTTCTGCAAATGCATCACAATGGCCGGATGCTCGTCCTGACCCACGAGTACACGGGCCGGGGGCGCGATGGCACGCCCTACACCACCCTGCGCATGCCTTTCGGAAAGGGAAAGCCGGGCGAGAATATCGGCGCGACGCTGAATCGCGAGATGCTCGAGGAAGTGCCGGCGGATCCAAACGATTTCGATTTCGAGATCCTCTCCCCTGCCCCGCTCTACTGGGAGGTCGTGCCCGACGACGAGACGGGCGAACGCACCCATCTCAAAGTGCTCTACCCAGCGCGGCATCGGAGTGGGAAGATCCGCGACTTTGCCCGCATCGACGATCCCGGCACCGAAGACGAAGAGACCCACGGCCCGCTGCAATGGCTCGAGGTGACGCGGCTGCTCACGCGGATGTGGAAGGAGAAAGCGCCGCGCGTGCATCGCCTCGGCGTGGTCAGCGCGCTGCTCTGGTGCGCGCGGCTCAATCCGCGGCTCGCGCGCTTTTACCAGCGCCTGCGCACGGATCGGCAGCGGGATGTCATTCACTTTGAGCCGTATCATCCAGTGGTGGCGGAATATCTCGGACGCGGCTGACCGACGGAAAGTTCCAAGAGCCAGGAACCAAATTCCAAGGAAGATTCAGCGGCCAAGGGCGGAGAAGCTTCAAGAAAGCGAGCCGGACATGGCGCGCGCCGCGGATCGGGAAGGCGCTTCGGAGATTCCACCTTCGACTCTTGGTCCTTGCCTGGCTCTTGGTGCTTCCTTCTTGGAACTTCGCGGGAGCGGGCGGCCGGTTGGCATGCTCGCTCTACGGCCGGCAAAAACCCTTTGCCAGCCATGTGTCGATCCCGATACTTCGCGCCATGAGCGCGCCCACCGATCCCGCTGCCGACCAAGGCCCCAACGCCATCCAGGCTCTCCTGCCTTCGGTGGCGGAGCGCGCGCCGCAGGAGGCCGTGGCGATGCTCGAAGCGTATCCCGATGAATTCGTGGTCGGGATGCTCGAACTGCTCAACCCCGCGATGACGCAGGATGTGCTCGCGCAATTCCCGAGCACCCGCCGCCAGAAGCTCCTCGCCGCCGCCACCCCCGCGGTGCGCAAGCAGTGGATGCGCAACGAGGCCTTCGCCGAAGACACCGTCGGCCGGATGATGGAGCCGCCGCTTGCCGTCTTCCGCCCCGAGACGACCATCGCGCAGGCGACCGAGGATTTGCGCCAGCTCGTGTCGCGCGCCTTCATCACCTACATCTTCGTCGTGGATGACCACGAGCGCCTGCTCGGCGTCGTCGCGATGCGCGAGATGCTGCTCGGCGATCCGAGTCAGCGGCTCGACGCGATCATGATCGCGAAACCTTTTCACCTCACGCCGGCGATGCCGCTCGCCGACGCGATGAAGGAAACGATCCTCCGCCACTACCCGGTCTATCCAGTGTGCGACGCCGAAGGCCGGCTGGTGGGGCTGGTGCGCGGGCAGACGCTTTTCGAGGCGCAGGCCGTCGAGCTCAGCGCGATGCCGGGGTCGATGGTCGGTGTCGAGAAAGAGGAGCGCCTGAACACACCGTGGCCGCGCAGCCTGAAGTTTCGCCACCCGTGGCTTCAGCTCAATCTGCTCACGGCCTTTATCGCCGCGGCGGTCGTCGGCATCTTCGAAGACACCATCGACCGCATCGTGGTGCTCGCGGTCTTCCTCCCGGTGCTCGCCGGCCAGTCGGGCAATACCGGCTGCCAGGCGCTCGCCGTCGCGCTGCGCGGCATGACGCTCGGCGAACTCAAGGCCGGCAAAGCGAAACAACTCGTCGGCAAGGAAGCGCTGCTCGGCTTTTTCAATGGCGCCTTCGTCGGCATCACCGCCGGGCTCGGCATGTTTTTCTACGCGTCGATGCAGGGAAATCCCGACGCCCTCACGCTGGCGATCATCGTGCTCATCGCGATGACCGCGAGTTGCGTGCTCAGCGGCGTCTCCGGCGCGCTCGTGCCGCTCGCGCTGAAGCGCATGGGCGCCGATCCCGCCACCGCCTCGAGCATTTTCCTCACGACTGCCACCGACGTGGCCAGCATGGGTACATTCCTCGGACTCGCCACGCTCTTCATCCGCCCGTGAGGCTCGATGTCGCTCTCGGCGCGGAGACCGATCTGCGGACCTTCGTCGCGCGCAATCTTCCCGACGGCGACTTCCGCCGGATCGTGCTGAAACCGAATTGGGTGAAGCATCAGGAGCGGCCCGAGTTTCCCATCGAAGCGCTGGTCACGAGCACCGCGCTCATCGACGCAGCGATCGAGGCGTGTCTGGAAAAATATCCCGCGCTCGAGACGATCAGCATCGGCGACGTGCCGTTGCAGACGTGCGATTGGGAGGCGCTGATCCGGCAGAGCGGCGCCGAGCGGCTCATCGAGAAATACCGCGGGCACACCGCGCCGATGATCCGTTTCCTCGATCTGCGGCGCGAGCGCTGGACGCCGCGCGGCGGCTTCATGGAGCTGGACTCCGCGCATCCCGGCGATCCGCTCGGCTACAGCGAAGTGATCCTCGACGCGAACAGCCTGCTCGAGGAAGTGAGTCACAACGCGGCCTCCTTCCGCGTCTCGGATTACGATCCAGCGGAGACCGTGAGCGTGCATCGTCGGGGCGTGCATCGTTACCTCATCGCGCGCACGATTCTCGACTCCGATCTCTTCATCAATCTGCCGAAGATGAAGACGCATCAGAAGACCGGCATCACCGGCGCGCTGAAAAATCTCGTCGGCATCAACGGCTCGAAAGCGCACCTCGTGCATCACCAACTCGGCCGACCGTCGGAAGGCGGCGACGAATTTCCCGACGATGTGTCGCCGCTCATCTACTGGCAGGCGCGGCTGCGCGAGCGCTTCCAGAAGAAGTCGCGCGTGATTTTCAAGACCCTCAAAGGCGGATGGGAACTGCTGAAGAAAGCGCGCAGCATCGAGACCATCGGCACGCGGGAGAATCTCGGAGAAAAATTCTACGTCGGCGCCGGCTCGTGGTATGGCAACGACTCCATCTGGCGCATGGTTTATGACCTGAATATGATCATCCTGCTCGGCCACTCCGAGGGCGGCGCGCTCCGCAGCACGCCCCAGCGCGAGGTGGTGTCGATCATGGACGGCCTTATCGCCGGCGAAGGCAATGGCCCGCTCCAGCCACTTCCCGTGAAGGCCGGCGTGATGCTCGCCTCGCGCAATCCCTTCCTCGTCGATTTCGCGATGGCGAAGATGATGGGTTTCGATTCGGAAAGGATCCGGCTGCTGGCGAATTTCCGTCGCTTTCCCTTCGCGCCATTCACGGAGTTCCATCCCGCGACGATCCCGGTGACGATCAACGGGCACCGCTTCACCACCGGCATGGATGCGATCTCGCCGGTGCAGCGCTTCCTGCCGCCGCCCGGATGGAAGGGGCACATCGAGCCACGCAGGGGGCTCCTCTCGGAGTGATGAGAAGCTTTCGATGTTCGGAAATATCTCGACAGCCGCGCCGGCGTTTCAAGGTTGGGCTCGATGAATCTGCGCGAACAAATCTTCCTCCTGGCGCACGACGTCATGGGGTTGGAGTTGCGCCGGCACTACCGGGAGTTTCGCGAGATGAGCGCGTGGCCTGCAGAGCGTTTCTCCGCCGAACATGATGCGCGGCTCGCGCGGCTGCTGAGCCAGGCGCGCGCGGCGATCCCTTTCTACAAAGCGGCCTCATCCCTCGGGCAGCTCGCGGATTTTCCCATCGTCCGGAAGGAGGACATCGCGGCGGATTTCGAGCAGTTCATGGAGCCGGGCCTGCGGCGGGAAGTCGAAGGGCGCCGCCCGCGGGGCTACAGTTGGGTCGAGGTGAAGAGTGGGGGCACGACGGGCACTCCGACGACGGTGATCCACGATCGCGACTTCCGCGATTGGGGGCGCGCGAGCCGGCTCTACTCGCAGCAGCTCTGCGGGTTTCCGCTCGGCACGCGGCACTTCAAGCTCTGGGGCTCGATGCGCGACATCAACTCCGCGCGCGACTCGCTGCCGCGCCGCGCGATGAATGCGCTGCTCGGCGTCGTGCCGTTGAATGCCTTCCTCATGGACGATGCGCGGATGACGTCCTACTTGCGGCAGATCATTGGGTCGGACATCCGTCACCTCATGGCGTATGTGGACGCTGCGTACGAGCTGGCGCGTTTCATCGAGCGGAAAGGGATCACGCCGCGCCCGCTCGAGAGCGTTATGGCCTGCGCGGGGGCAGTGACGGATGACATTCGCGCTACGCTCAGTCGCGTTTTCCGCGCGCGCGTTCACAACAAGTACGGCAGCCGGGAATGCGCCGACATGGCCTGCGAATGCGCGCACGGCGGCTTTCATATCTTCGGCACCGGCGTGCATCTCGAAGTGTTGGATGACGCGGGAGCGCCCGTACCGCCGGGCATGACCGGGCGCCTCCTCGTCACGCTGCTGCACAACTTCCGCTTCCCGATCATCCGCTACGAGATCGGCGACCTCGGCGCGCTCTCCGATCGCCAGTGCGCGTGCGGCTCGCCCTTTCCGCTGCTCGATCGCGTCGAGGGGCGGATCTCCGAGCGCCTCACCACTGCGACAGGCGGGTACCTCAGTCCCGTGTATGTCCGGCACCTCATCGGCGTCGTCCACAACCCCGGGACGATCGCGCGCTTTCAGTTCGTGCAGGAGGCGGAGCAGCGCTATTCGCTCGCGCTGCAGATGGATGCCGGGGTGAGCGATGCGGACTTTGGGAATTTGCGGGCGAGGATTGAGACCGATCTGCTGACGGTGCTCGGAGGAGGCGCAACGCTCGCGATCACGCGCTCCGATCGCATCGCCGAGAGCGAGAGCGGCAAGTTCCGCTACCTCGTGCGGAAGTAGAGCGGGCAGGCCTTTCAAGGCTGCCCGCTCACTCGACGTGAGATAGCGAGCAGCCTTGAAGGGATCCTCGCTTTACTTCCCACTCATCTTCGCGCTGCCTTGCGAGAGGATCTTGCGCTCCGCGCGCGTCAGGCGGTGCACCCCTTCACGCGAGATTTTCTCGAGGATGGGATCGATCTGCGTGCTGATGAATTGCTCCGGGCTCATCCGCTGAAGCCGCGCGGCGCGTTCGCGCTTTTCAAAGAGGTAGCGCTGGATGGCCAGCGGGTTGCCGAAGCCGAGTTGCTTTACGTAGGCCCAGGCCACGAGGCCAGCGGCGAGCATCGCCACCGGGCCGATCTCCAGCAGCGTCCCGGAGCACCAGAGCACCCCGCAGGTGAGCGCCATGGCGATGGCGAGATGCCGCGCCCGCAGGCGCACGGGGACGACGGAGAAGAGCATCTCGCGGACTTCGAGTTCCGGCAGGATCGTGCAGAACGCCACAACCACCGCGGCCACGCCGGCGGAAGCGCCGACCAGTGGCACAGACGGCATGGCCAGCACATGCGCGAGGCCGCCGACGATGCCGCCGAGGACGTAAATCGCGAGGAAATGCCGCCAGCCGATGATCGGCTCGACTTCCCGCCCGGCGAAGAAGAGCAGGAGCATATTGCACGTCACATGGAGCGGATTCGTCGCGTGCAGGAAGCCATACGTCATCACCTTCCAATACTCTCCGGCGAGCAGCCCGGCGCGATCCAGCGCCAGCCACTGCCAGAGCATCTTCAGGCCCTCCTGCTCGGGCAGCATGAGCGTGATGACCATCTGCGAGACGTACGCCCCGACCCCAAACGCCACGAGCAGCGAAGTGACCATCGGACGCCCCGCCATCGGTCGCGTGAAGGGCTGCGTTTGACGGCGGGAGGGACGCATACGAGTGGGCGGAAAGTAGGGTGCGCACCGGGCAAAGTAAAATCGGAAAACAGCCGGGCGGGGGACGGGGGAAATCCCAAGCTCCAGGAACCAAATTCCAAGTAAATTCCAGGAGCCAGGGAGGAGAAGTTTCAAGGAGACGGACCGAAGGGTCCCTTGAGATTTTCCGCGTTCGATGCCTGGCCCTTACTTGGGATTCGGTGCCGAGACCTTGGGATTTTCCGCCGCCGCCACCAGCACGCGCAGCTTCTTCGACGAGATGCGAAAGACGACCGGCACCTTCATCACCACTTCGCCGTCGCATTCCACGGGCACGTCGTCGTCACTCCGCACCTCGGCGTGTTCGGTCTGGAAATACTCCACGTCCGGCTGGTCGGCGTGCGTGCCCATGAGGATCGTGGCGAGATGGCGCGCGATATCGAGGTAGCCGACGTTTTTGAAAATGAGCACGTCGAGCTTGCCGTCGTCGTAGCGGGCGCGGTTGAAGAATTGCAACGGGCCGCCGTAGTGCCGTCCATTGCCCACGAGCACGAAGGAGCCCTCGCGGATCTGCCCATCGGCTTCGACGATGAGCCTGGGCGGCTTGCGCGCGGCGACCTGGGCGGCCGAGATCAGGTAGCTGAGCGGGCCGAGCGATTTCTTCGATTCCCAGCTCGTCGCTTCGACCACCTGCGCGTCGAGCCCCACGCCGGCGAGCTGCACGAAGTACTGCTCATTGGCCCGCGCGAGATCGATGGTGCGAGTGTGGCCGGCGAGGATGATCTCCCAGCACCGTTCGAGGTTTCCCGGCAGGCCGAGCTCATTGGCAAAGACATTCATCGTGCCCACCGGCAGGATGCCGAGCGCGACGGGCGATCCGGCGAGGCCATTGACGACTTCATTGATGGTCCCGTCACCACCCGCCGCCACGACGGTGCTGTAGCCATTCGCCACGGCCTCGGTCGCAAATCGGCTGGCGTCGCCCACCGCGGTCGTGGGTTGAAACGTGCAGCGTGGAAAGCGCTCGATCGTCTCCCATGCGCCACGCGCCTTCTCGCTCCGGGCGGCAGGATTGAAGATGACGAGGATGTCGCTCATGGAAGGGCAAATACGCTTTTTCTTTCAAGCCTGCGGCAGTAGGCTGCCCCTCGTGAACAGGCTTTCCAAGGTGATTCTCTGCACACTGGCCGCGCTCGTGACGCTCGCGGTGCTGGTGGTCGTGGGGGCAAATCTCTACATCCAATCCCCCGGCACTCAGGCGCGCATCCAGGCCGGAATCGCGAAGGCATTGCGCCTGCCGGTGACGTTTGCAAGCACCAGCATTTCGATGGCCGGGCGGCTCCAGATCGTGGGCATCACCGTCCCGGACGGCGACCGCAATTTTCTCGAGGCGAGCGCCTTCACCGCGCACTACCGCCTCGGCGCCCTGCTCTGCGGACGGCTGGAGATCTACGGGATGAGCGTCGAGCGTCCGCGGATCGTCTGGCGGCAAAATGCCAAAGGCGACTGGGTGGTGCCGAGGATGCCCGACGAAGCGAAAGGAGAGTCGAAGGCGCCGAAGGTCGAAAAGGCGGACGGGGCCGGCCGCGGCTGGCGCGAGGGACTCGATGTGGTGGTCGAAGGTTTCCAAATTCGCAACGGCTCGGTCGAGCTGCTCGACAAGGAGGGGCACCCATCCGCGTCCATCGCCGGAGTGAATCTCTTCTACACGACGCTGAGCGCGGAGCGGATGGAGGGCAATGCGCACGTCGAGCGGATGGTGTGGGGTGAGGAGCTGGTCTTCGAGAATGTGCGGACGCCATTTCTCTACGCGGGCGAGGAACTCTCCCTGCCCGCACTCAAAGCCCTGCTCGCCGGCGGCAAGGTCAGCGGAAAGTTCACGGCGAAGCTGGATCGGAAGAAGGCGCCCTTCACGCTCCAGCTCGACCTCGAGGCGATCGATGCAGGCCTGCTCAGCACGCAACTCCACTCGGCGCTGGGCAAAGCCGAGGGCGCGATCCGCGGCACCCTCGAATTGCACGGCAATGCGCGGGATCTCGAGGACGCCGAGGGCGCCGGGAACCTGGAGATCCGCAACGGCCGGCTGCAACAGCTCGAACTCTTCGAAGCCATCGGCAGCGTGCTGCAGATCAAGGAACTCTCCGATCTCAAGCTGAAGGATGGGCGCGTGAATTTCCGCATCGGCGAAGAGCGCGTGCATCTCGACGAACTCGTGCTGGAAGCCGCGGACCTGCGGCTGAGTGCGAAAGGCACGGTGCGCTTCGACGGGCGGATCCAGCTCGCCTCGAGGCTCTCCATCGACGAACCGCTTCGGAAGCATCTGCCGGGGCTCATCCGCGGCAACTTCGAGGCCGAGGAAGACAAGCGCTACGCCATTACCTTCGACATCACGGGCAAGGATTTCCGCGCGCGGACGAACCTCCTCGACCGGATCGTCGGGAAGAAGGTGACGAGCCAGTTTGACGACCTGCTGACGAGCCTCTTTGGCTCGAAGAAAAAGGACAACAAGAAGAAGAGCGACGAAGCGAAGGAAAAAAAGGAGAAGGAAGAAGCCGCAAAGAACCCTCCCGCGCCGCCCACCGCCCAGGCGCCGGGGAGCACCCCCGAGGCAGGCGCGGTGCTGCG
>JBGSYE010000143.1:0-11441 GCA_041751075.1 Chthoniobacteraceae bacterium | reverse complement strand
CCTTCGGCGCGCGGGTGCGGGAAGCGGCAGCCGCGCACCCCGACCGGCTCGCGGTGGTGAATGCCAAGGACGAGGGCATGGTCATGTACACCGGCGCGCCCCGGTTCACCCGAGCCCACGAAGCCGTGGCCCTCTGGCGCTCCGGTCGCATCGACTGGCTGGTGCTCGGGGAGGGGACTCTCGCCAGGCGCGCTGACGAGATGCGGCCATTTCGACGCGCGATCGAGCTGCCAAAGATCCGGAACAAAAGCAGCGCCTACGTCTTGCTCGCCCGCCCAGACCCGGAGTAGAACCAGCGCCATGGACCCCGGCGACCGTAATTTCATGCCGAGCATCTTCCCGGCTCATGAGGGCGACCGCTTCCACCTCGGATCTCGCTCGGAAAAAACCCTCGCTCACGACGAGTAAACGGGGTACCTAATGGAATCGAATTGCCACGGTTCCTGCTTTAAGCAATAAACCCGCCGTTCAATTCAACTCATCGAGCCATGAACCACCCAGAAGTTCCCCACATCCTGACCGAAAAATTCTTCCGCGAGCATCATTCTTCGCCGGACGATCTCATCTTTACCAAGCGCGAATTCCTCGTGCGCACGGGCATGGGCTTCGGTGCCTTGGGCCTCGCATCGCTGTTCGGCATCAATCCCTACCACGCAGAAGCCGCGCCGACGACCGGCCCGTCTTCCTCGCCGCTGGCGCCGCGCAAGCCGCATTTCCCCGTGAAAGCGAAGTCGGTCATCCACATTTTCGCGGAAGGCGCCCCTTCGCAGGTCGATACCTGGGATCCGAAGCCGGCGCTCACGCAGTATAATGACAAGACGATCCCAGGTCACGACGGTCTGGCCTTCGGGTCGCCTTTCAAATTTACCAAGATGGGCAAGTCCGGGATCGAGGTCAGTTCGGTATTTCCGAAGCTCGGTGAGAATATCGACGATCTGGCAGTGATCCGGTCGCTCTGGACGGACATCCCTGCGCACGAAGTGGCCCAGCGCTTCATGCACACTGGGTCGCTACAGTTGCCGAAGCCGTCGCTCGGTTCGTGGGTGGTGTACGGGCTGGGTTCTGAGAATCAGAACATGCCTGGCTTTATTACGATCGGCAGCAAGCCGGAGTGGCGGCAGGCCTCGTTCCTCCCCGGAATGTTCCAGGGCTGCAATGTGAACTACTCCCGCAATCTGAAGCTCGACGAGGTGCTGCAGAATATCTCGAACCAATTCACTCCCCAGGAAAAGCAGCGCCGGCAGCTCGACCTCGTGCATAAGCTCAATCAGTTGCACAAGGAGAAGCTCCAGAAGGATGCGCAGCTCGAGGCGCGGATCGAAGCGTTCGAGATCGCCTTTAAGATGCAGACCGAGGCGACCGATGCTTTCGACATCTCCAAAGAGCCGGAGTCCGTCCGCGAAGCCTACGGCGTGAGTGCGACTGGCGGTCGCGGTGATACCGCTGCGAAGTTGCTGGTCGCCCGCCGCCTCGTCGAACGCGGAGTGCGCTTCGTGCAGGTGAATGCCGGGGGCTGGGATCACCACCAGAATCTCGACACCGCGCTCGCCAACAAAGCTGGCGAAGTGGATGGTCCCGCTGCGGCGCTCATCAAGGATCTCAAGCAGCGCGGAATGCTCGATAGCACGCTGATCGTCTGGGGCGGTGAATTTGGCCGTACCGTCGTGCGCGACCGCAACGGCAATGGAGCCCCGGGCCGCGACCACAATGGCCGGGCCATGGTGACCTGGCTGGCCGGCGGCGGCATCAAGGGCGGCACCGTTCATGGCGCGACCGATGAGTTTGGCGCCCGCGCCGTCGAGGACAAGGTGCATATCCACGATCTGCACGCTACGCTCCTCGCGCTCCTCGGCTTCGATCACACGAAGCTCACGTATCGTTACAATGGTCGCGATTTCCGCCTCACCGACAATTTCGGTCAGGTCGTGAAACCGATCATCGCCTGACGATTCGCCGGAAGCGTAGGTTTGAATATTTTGGCTCGGGAGGACGCAGGGTTGCCTGCGTCCTTTCGACGTAAATTTTGGTTTCCAGCGATCGAATCGCGGGCGACCCTTTCCCAGTAGCCGACAGTCCAGAACCTGATGCTTATGCGCTCGACCCTCCTCCCACTCGCCGCGAGCCTCGCTCTCGCACCCACCGTCTTCGCCGTCGAGGCCGCGACCACGCTCGCGAAGGCTGAGATGCCCGTCAACGTCGCGATGCCCGCCGCAAGCAGCGACACCATGGCTTCCTCAAAAGGCGGCGATTTCACCGCAGAACAGATCGCGTTTTTCGAGAGCAAGGTGCGGCCGATCCTGTCGGCCGCCTGCTACAAGTGCCACTCGCTGGCCGAAGGAAAAGCCAAGGGTGGATTGACCCTCGATACCCGCGAGGGAGTCAGAAAGGGCGGAGACACGGGTGCCGCGGTCGTCCCGGGGAATCCCGACAAGAGTCTGCTGATCACTGCGATCACCTACGACGATGCCGACCTCCAGATGCCGCCAAAGGGCGAGAAGCTCAAGAAAGAGGAGATCGACGCGCTGATGCAATGGGTAAAGATGGGCGCTCCCGACCCACGCACGGAAGCAGCGACGGCCACGAAGCTGACGGGTTTGACGGACAAGGCGCGGTTGCATTGGGCCTTCAAGCCCGTCGTGAAACCCGCGCTTCCTGAAATCAAGACCAACCTCACATGGGTGACGATGGACGATCGCAGGACGGTTCACCCCGTGGATGCTTTCATCCTCGCAAAGCTGCAGGAGAAGGGAATCCCGCCGAGCCCGCCGGCGGACCGCGATACCCTCCTGCGCCGTGCATCCTACGACCTCCTCGGCCTCCCCCCGTCGCCTCAGGAGATGCTGGCATTCCGCGAAGACCCATCGCCGGACGCGTGGGCCAAGGTGATCGACCGGATGCTGGCCTCACCGCATTACGGCGAGCGTTGGGGGCGCTACTGGCTCGACACCGCCCGCTACGCGGATACCATCGGCGGCGACCGCAATGCGAATAATCGCGGCAAGGACTACCGGTATCCGTTTGCGTGGACCTACCGGGACTGGGTCGTCAAGGCGGTCAATCAGGACATGCCCTACGACAAGTTCATCATGGTCCAGCTCGCGGCGGACCAGATGCCCGAATCCCGCCGCGATCCCCGGCTCCTTTCGGCGCTGGGCTTCCTGACCGTTGGCGAGCGGTTTCCCAACGCGAACGATGAAATCAACGACCGGATCGACGTCGTCACCAAGGGTTTCGTCGGACTTACCGTGTCCTGCGCGCGGTGCCACGACCACATGTTCGACCCGATCCCGACCAAGGATTACTACGCGTTGCACGGCGTCTTCGCGAGTATCGAAGAGCCCGAAGATAAGCCGCTGGTGAACGCCCCCAGCGCCAGGCAGATGGAGGAATTTGCCGGGAAAATCGCCGAGCTCGAGCAGAAGAATCGCGAAGAGTTCTATCGCGTCCTGGGCGAATACGCGGCGAAGTTTCGCATGAAGGCCGGAAAGTATCTGCTCGCCGCTCACATGCGACGCGACCGCTCGGAAGCGGGCCTGAGAAAACTGGAAGCGCTCCAGACGGCTGAAAGTCTCGATGTGGATATCGTCAACTATATGGGCCAGCGGCCGCACCGTCTGGAGAACGAGATTTTCTCCGCATTCCGCAAGTTTGCGGCGCTGTCCGAATCCGACTTCGCTACGCTCGGCGGCAAGGTTGCGGCGGAGATTGCCGCGAGCAATAAAAGCACTGTCATTCCGGCCGTCGCTGCGGTCTTCAAGGGAGCGAAGATTCAGTCGCTCAATCAGGTCGCAGACATCTACACAAAAGTGTTCGCCGGACTGGATGGGTCAGCCAGGCAGTTCTTTCAGTCTGCGGCCAAATCCACAAGCGCCTCGTTCGTCGGCGTCGAAGATGCCGCCGCCCGGACCTACGCCGCGCCTTTCCCGATCGCCCCGGCCAGCGCACTCGACTCGGACGGCATCCGGGACATGATCGCCGAGTGGCCGCTGCGGATGCGGAATCAACCGCGCTTCACCTTTGGCGCGATCAACGAATTGTATCTCACTCACGCGGGCGCGCCGGCCAAGGCGATGGTGGTCGCCGATAAACCGGAGCCGCGTAACTCGCCTGTATTCATCCGCGGGCAGTCCGGGGTGCGTGGCGACATGGTCCCGCGCCGCTTCCTCGACATCCTCTCTCCCGGCGGAAAAGCGAAGGAATTCCAACTGGGCAGCGGACGCCTCGAACTCGCGAAAGCCATCGCCAGCAAGGAAAACCCGCTCACCGCGCGCGTGATGGTAAATCGCGTGTGGCTGCACCATTTCGGCGAAGGTTTCGTCCGCACGCCGGACGATCTGGGGACGCAGAGCGAAGCGCCTTCTCATCCGGAATTGCTCGACTACTTGAGCAGCTATTTCATGGAAAACGGCTGGTCGCTGAAGAACCTGCACCGGCTCATCATGACTTCCAAGACTTATCAGATATCGAGTCACACACGTAAAGAGTACGAGGACATGGACCCCTACAATCGCCTGCTGTGGCGGGCGAATGTCCGCCGGCTCGACTTCGAGGCCATGCGCGATTCGCTGCTCGTCTATGGCGGAACGCTCGACCGCACCATCGGTGGCCAGCCCGTGAATCTCACGGACGAACCCTATAGCACGCGCCGCTCGGTCTATGGCTACATCGATCGCGGCAACCTGCCCGAATTACTGACGGCCTTCGACTTTAGCGACCCGGACATGCCGAACTCGAAGCGCACCTCCACCGTCGTGCCCCAGCAGGCGCTCTTCCTGATGAATAGTTCCATGAGCGTCGATGCTGCCCGGCGCATCATCGCGCGACCGGAAGTGGCCAACGCCCGTGACGGCACCGCCCGCGTCCTCGCGATCCACAACATCATCTTCCAGCGCAACCCGCAGAAAGAGGAGATCCCGTTCATCTACGCGTTTCTGAACAAGGAACGGAACGAGGCTCAATTCATCGATGACAAAGGGAAAAAAGCTGCCGCAGCCGATGCTCAGAAGAAGAATGTCGAGGCGGAGAAAAAGGCGATGGGTGGGAATGAGAACATGCGGGACAGCATGTTCCGCTCGATCCGAAACGAAGGCGAAATCGTCGATCGCCGACCGCTCGATTCATGGGAGACCTATGCTCAGGCGCTCCTGCTGTCGAACGAGGCAGCCTACGTAAACTAGATTTCACGGCGATCTTTCCGGCCGTTCACGCGGCAGGTTTTGGAATATCAAGCCGCCTGCCTTCGCGCGGTTTTGCCGATGAGGCGGGATCGATTGCGGGACGGACCCCTCGCGCATAAACGCGCTTGTCGCACCGGCGCGAATCGATTTTCCTCTCCGCCCCTATGCTCCGCATCCAAGCCTTCAAAGGTCTTCGCCCCGCGCCTGAATACATCGAGGAGGTCGCCTGTGTACCATATGATGTGGTGAATGCCACGGAAGCCGCCGCACTTGCCGAAGGCAAACCGCGTAGTCTGCTGCATGTCGATCGGGCGGAGATCGATCTGCCGCCCGACACCGATCCCTACTCCGAGGCAGTCTATGCCAGGGCCCGTGAAAACTTTCTCGCGATGCAGCGCGACGGCACCCTCATCCGGGAGTCCGCCCCGTCGCTCTATCTTTACCAGCAGCGGATGGGTGGCCATGTCCAGACCGGCGTGGTGGCGGTCTGCCACATCGATGACTACGAGCGCAACGTCATCAAGAAACACGAGACAACGAGACCCGATAAGGAGGACGATCGCACGCGCCTCATCGGGACGCTGAATGCCGACACTGGTCCAGTCTTCCTCACCTATCGCGATCGCCCGGAGATCGACGCTCTGGTGAAGAAGGCGCAATGGTCCGAGCCGCTCTACGATTTCACCGCTCCGGACGGCGTGGAGCACACCTTCTGGCGGATCGCCCAGAGCGAATCGTTCATCCGCGAATTTGCTCGAGTGCCTGCTGCTTACGTGGCCGACGGGCATCATCGCACGGCCAGCGCTGTCCGGGTCGGTCGCGAGCGCCGTGCGGAAAATCCGGACCACACGGGCGACGAGGATTACAACTGGTTCCTGGCGGTGCTTTTCCCTGCGAGCCAGCTCCAGATTCTGGCGTACCATCGGGTGGTCAAAGACTTGAATGGCCTGGACAAGGCCGCATTTTTGGTCGGCCTCACGGAGGATTTCGCGGTGACGGTGCGCGACTGGTCGGAGCCGCGCGAGATCCATGACATCATGGTGTACCTCGACAACGAATGGCGCGAACTTGCCTTTCAGCCTGCGATGGACGCAGACTACATCGCCAGCCTCGATGTGAGCCGGCTGCAGGATAAGGTGCTAGGACCGCTGCTGGGCATCGACGATCCGCGGACGAGCAAACGCATCGAATTCATCGGTGGCATTCGCGGCACCGGGGAATTGAAGCGCCTCGTGGACTCCGGGTCCGCAGCCGTCGCTTTCGCCATGTATCCGACTTCCATCGAGCAACTCATGAAGGTCGCAGATGCTGGCGAGATCATGCCGCCGAAGAGCACTTGGTTTGAACCGAAGCTCCGCTCCGGCCTAGTCATTCACACATTCTGACCTATACATTCACGGCGGGGTCCGAGTCAGCGCTCGGTGGTGGCGCAGTTTCGCCGAAACGTGCCGAGGTGGCACCGTGGACTGCCGTGTCACTTTCCGCGAAAGTGGGATGCCCCCCAGAGTCCTGACTCCCGATGGTACTCGATCCCGCAAGCCTGACCAGACTATGCCGCCTTGGCGGGAGTCGTCACCTTGCGGCCGAGATGCTTGAGGGTCTCCTGCAAATTGTCCACGCGCAGCGGCTTCTTCAACACTGTCACCGGGCCAAACTTCAGGATGTTGTTCATGATCTCGCTATCGGGATAGCCGGTGATGATGACCACCGGCGTCTCCGGATGCTTGTCCTTCAAAACTGCATAGACCTGATCTCCGGGCACGTCGGGGAGCTGAAGGTCGAGAAAGCAGAGCCCGAACTTTTGCTTTTCGAGCGCGGCTAGTGCGTCCTTCCCAGAGCCCACCACCAGGCGGCTGTAGCCGTTTTTCTTGAGGAAGAGCTTGAACATGTTCTGCAGGTCTTCGTCGTCATCCACCACAAGCACGGTCTGCTGCCCGTGTTCTTCGTTGCGGAGGATGTCCCGATCCAGCGCATCGCGTTTCACGCGCCACCGTCCGCCGATTTGAATCGCCGGAAGTTGCCCCCGCTGCACGAGGTAATACACGGTGGGCAGCGGTATTCGCAAATACTCGGCCGTTTCCTTAACGGTCATCAGGTTATGCGCGGGGGAATCTTTAGCGGTCATATAATTAGTAAAATCACTCGAATCGCTTTGTAGGACGGAGGCTGTAGCGTCTGCGAGAAACTGTCAACACCTTAGCTCTCAGATTTCCACGATTTTTCACGACGCCAGCGGGCTGGACAAGCCTGCGACGGCGCTGAATAGTCGCGTCCTTTCCGCCGGTCACTCATGAGTGCGATTTTCCTCAAACGATTTCTCCAGCGCCCTTTTCGGGTAGCCTCCATCATCCCGAGTTCGCGCGCTCTGGTTCATCGTGTGGCCAATCGGATGGATTTCAGCAAGCCGCGGGTGATTGCCGAATTTGGCCCGGGCGAGGGCTGCCACACCCGGGAGATCGTTCGACGCATGGCGCCGGGTTCGGAGCTGCTCTTGTTCGAGCTCGACCCGGAACTTGCCGGCCATCTCGCTGCACAGTTTCGCGATTGCCCGAATGTCGCGGTCTTGAATGCCGACGCCGCAGCTTTGCGCCAGGAACTCACGCGTCTTGGCCACGAGTATTGTGACTACGTTGTTTCCGGCATTCCGTTTAGCATTCTGGAGCCTGCGAAAAAACGCCAACTGCTCCTTCACACCCACGCAGCCCTCACGCCGGCAGCCCACGCCGCATTCATCATTTATCAGGTGACTAATGAGTTGCGCGATCGAGGTCACTGCCAGCACTTTGCCCGCGTGGAATCGGAGTATTGCCTGCAGAATCTCCCGCCGATGTTCGTGACGAAATTCTACAAGGCTGCCAACGGCCACTCTCTCAACGGCCACGCCAGGAATGGGCGCCATGTGGAGGAGTTGAGTGTTGAGAGTTGAGGGTTGAGTGACGCTTTTCGCGGCTCAAACCTTTCCAGCTTTTGCTCGTCACCCGTTCCCTTGGCGACGCGGCGCGTCCGCTCACACGCCCGCCATTCAACTCTCAATCCTCAACTCCCAGCTCTCTTCCCCTATGACCACCCGCACCGAAAAAGACTCCATGGGCACGATGGAAGTGCCCGCCGACGCCCTCTACGGCGCCACCACTCAGCGCGCCGTCCTGAATTTTCCCATCAGCGGCTACACCTTTGGCCGCGAATTCATTCGTGCGCTGGGGCTCATCAAAGGCGCCGCCGCGGGGGCGAACTTGGAACTCGGCAAACTCGATCGGGAGATCGTCACGCTCATCGAGCAGGCCGCCCGCGAGATCATCGACGGCCAGCTCGACGCGCATTTCCCTATCGATATCTTTCAGACCGGCAGCGGCACCTCGACGAACATGAACGTCAACGAAGTGATCGCGAATCGCTGCTCGCAGATCGCCGGGAAGCCTGTGGGCAGCAAGGTGCCCGTGCATCCGAACGATCATGTGAACATGGGGCAAAGCTCCAACGACGTGATCCCCACCGCCATCCACGTCGCGGTCGGTGAAGTGCTCGCAAAGTCCGTGCTACCCGCTATCGAGAAGCTGCATGGTGCGCTGGAAAAGAAGTCCGCGGAATTCTGGGACGTGATCAAAATCGGGCGCACGCATCTCATGGACGCCACGCCGGTCCGGCTCGGCCAGGAGTTCGCCGGATACGCGAGGCAGATGGAACTCGCGCGCACGCGCTGCCAGGATGCCATCGTCGCGCTCGAAGAACTGCCCATCGGCGGTACCGCCGTCGGCACGGGGCTGAACTGCCATCCCGATTTCCCCGGGCTCGTCGCGCAGAAGGTCGCGAGCGAGACCGGCATCGCGTGGCGCGAGGCTGCGAATCACTTCGAGGCGCAGTCCGCCAAAGACGGCCTCGTGCAGGCGAGCGGCCAGATCAAGACCATCGCCGTCTCGCTCTTCAAGATCGCCAACGACATCCGCTGGCTCGGCTCCGGCCCGCGCTGCGGCATCGGCGAGATTCTGCTGCCCGAGACGCAGCCCGGCTCCTCCATCATGCCGGGGAAAGTGAACCCTGTGATCTGCGAGAGCGTGCTCCAGGTCTGCACTCGAGTCTTCGGCAACGACGCGACGGTCACCTGGGCCGCGGCGAACGGTAACTTCGAGTTGAACGTGATGATGCCCGTGCTCGCCCACGCGCTGCTCGAAAGCGGCCGCCTGCTCGCGAATGTGACCAATGTCTTCCGCGAAAAATGCGTCGAAGGCATCCAGGCCAACGTCCCGCGTTGCAATGAACTCGTGGAGTACTCGATGGCCATGGTCACGAGCCTCGCGCCGATCATCGGCTACGACCGCGCCGCCGAGATCGCCAAGGAAAGCGCGAGGACCGGCAAGACCGTCCGCGAAATCTGCCGTGAGAGGCAAGTGCTCCCCGAAGCCGAACTCGCCAAAGCCCTCGACCCCGTGGAGATGACCCAGCCTGGGGGCGAAGGCGCAGCGGGAGGGTAGGGGAAAGTTGAGAGTTGAGGGTTGAGTGGCGCGCGGCTCCAGGCTGGGCGCCCTGCGGCGAGCACGATGGCGATAGATCTCCGAACTCCCCGGGGACTTTGAGATCGTCGATGTGCTCCACTCAACCCTCAACTCCCAACCTCCCCTCAATACGGCGTTCGCAACTCCACCGGCTCCACCGCCTTCTTCTTTCCGCGCGCCCGGATGTTGAGCATCTCGACGCCGAAGGAGAACGCCATCGCGAAGTAGATGTAGCCTTTCTGAATGTGATGGTGCAGCCCGTCGGCCACCAGCACCACGCCGACGAGCAGCAGGAAGGAGAGCGCCAGCATCTTGATCGTCGGATGCCGGTTCACGTAATCGCTGATCGGCCCCGCGGCCACGAGCATCACAACCATCGCCAGCACCACGGCCGCGATCATCACCCCGATCTCCTTCGCGAGGCCCACCGCCGTGATCACGCTGTCGAGCGAGAAGACGATGTCGATGATGATGATCTGGGTGATCACCGAAGCCATCGTCGCCCGCACCTTCATCCCCTGCTCGTGCTCCCCGCCTTCGAGATTGCTGTGGATTTCATGCACGCTCTTCCACAGGAGGAAGAGCCCTCCGAGGAGAAGCACAAGATCCTTTCCGGACATGCCAAACTCGAAAGTGCGCGGCATCTCCTCCGCCAGCTTGCCGGCCATGAAGTGCCAGCCGCCGGCGTCGCGGAAGAGCGTGAAGAGCGGATGGATCAGCTTCGTGAGCCAGAAGATCGAGCAGAGCAGGAGCACCCGCGTGATCAGCGCCAGCGAGAGCCCGAGCGTCCGCGCTTTGCTCTGCTGCTCGTCGGGCAGCTTTCCGGCGAGGATCGAGATGAAGATGATATTGTCGATCCCCAGCACGATCTCCAGGACGGTGAGCGTGATGAGGCTGATCCAGATTTGCGGGTCGGTGAGCCAGTCCATGAGCGCGGGAGAATGATAGTCGCGCCAGTGGGAGGCAAGCGCCGTAGCGTGAAAGTGGGGTGGACTTGCAGGCCGCCGGCTGGCCCATCGAAACCAGTGCCTGCCACGTGTCCCGCACCTCCGGGCGGATTGCAAGTCCACCCCACTTTCACGCCGCGGCGCTTGCCTCAGCGCGCACCGTCCGGCCAACTCTCACATATGCGTCGCATCCTCCTCTCTCTCGTTCTTCCCTGGGCGGCTGTCGCCCAGGCTCCCCTCGCGGATGTGCGCCCCGTTCCTCCGCCCGGCGTGCCGGTGCCCGATGCCACCCGCGCCGAACTCACCGCCGGTGCGAAAGACCTCGCCGCCGACCTCGCCAAACTCCGCGAAGACTTGGGCGGCAAGCCCGAAATGCTCGCCGAATTGCCGAGCGTCGAGATCTTCCACAAGGGCGTCGATTGGGCGCTGCGCTACGACGAGTTCTTCGACAAGAAACAATTCTCCGTCGCCAGCGAACAACTGCTCCAGGGCCACGCCCGCGCCGCCGCTTTGCGGAAAGGAGAGGTGCCTTGGAACTCGGCGACGGGCCTCGTCGTCCGCGCCTATCGCTCCGCGATCGATGGCTCCGTGCAGCCCTATGGCCTCATCGTCCCACCCGATTGGAAGCCCAGCGACCAGACGCCGCGCCGGCTGGATTTCTGGTGTCACGGTCGCAACGAAAAGCTCAGCGAACTGGCCTTCATCCAGGATCGCCAGAGCAAGGAGGGCGAGTTCGTCCCGCCCGGCGCGTTCGTGCTGCATCTCTACGGGCGCTACTGCAATGCGAACAAATTCGCCGGCGAGCGCGACCTCTTCGAGGCGCTCGA
>JBGSYE010000142.1:0-3810 GCA_041751075.1 Chthoniobacteraceae bacterium | reverse complement strand
CGAAGAGGCTGTAGCGCATCGCCTGATGCAGCGTGGGCGGTTTCTGCCGCGCCTGGGGCAGGAAGCGGTCGAGCCCCTGCTCGACGAGGGCCTGGCTCGAGGCGAGGTAGGCGGGGAGAGACACGGGCCGGGCTAAAGCGGGCGCGGGATGATGCGGCGCGCGGGATCGGTCGCGCCGGGGGTGCTAAAGATGGGAGCGGGTGACGAGGAGCGGATTTCCGCCCCGGTGAGGATAAACTCGGGGTAGAAACCGTTGCTGGCCGGCTCGTAAACCGTCTCGCCGGAATAGCGACCGAACAATTGGTATTCGTATCCATTGTCCGAGCCGATTTGGTTCACCGCGCGATCGGGGGCGAGCTTTTGGTGTTCGTTCAACATGACGAGTTTCGCCGTATTCCACGGCTGCCCCGGTTCGCGCACGTAGCCCCAGAATTTGTAGTCCCGTTTGTAAAACCGACGGCCAATGAAGTAATTGCCGGGTGGCTCCTGCTGGATGCTCTGCTTCATCGCGATCCGCGCCGACTGAATGCCGGCGGGGAAGCGGGTGCCGCTGGTCTCGCACGCGACGAGTCCAAATAACAAGAGAAGTGAAGTCAGCCAGCGGGCGAGAGTTTTCATAGAGGATCTAAAGACCAAGTTGTCGGAGATGCGGTTGCAGCCAAGCATCGAGGTCGGCCTCTTTCAACGAGGCGGGCTGTGAGCATTCCCCCACCAAATACCAATGTTCGGTATGGGAAACCGATTCTCCCGGTGCCAGTTTTTTGAGCGGACTGAGCGACTCAATCTCGAGCATTTCGTTGTTGGTGAAGGTCTCGAAATTACAACCGAGATCCGGGTAGTTCTCTCCCTCGACAAAATCGAACGTCTTGATGAAAAGATCGTTGCGCATGAGGTAGGCGATCCACTTCTGCGTATGGCGCAGGCCGAGCTTCGTCGGCGAGCCGTGGGCGGTCTGGCGCAGGGTGATGAATTTCATTCCAAAGCGCCACCGGGAGTCGGACATGTCGGTGTAGGGCCAGGGGATGAAAACACGATCGGGCAGCAAGTCGCGCGGGTGCTCGCCGAGCGGTGGCTGCGGGATGATTTCCAGCCCGCCCGGAGCCATCACGCTCAAGCCCCATGAAGCGATCTCGACCGGCTTGCCGCCTTCGTTGATTGCGCGATGGACGATAGTGACTTCGCTCGTGTTGTCGTGCAGGGAGACAGTCATCTCCTTTTTGATCTGCCACGGATCGACGCCCGAGTTCACGAGGCGCACGCTGTTTTTCTCGGTGAGGTCGTGATCGACCGGCAGGTTGTCGGGCAGGTAGCTGAGAAGCTCGTCCTCCGGCGCGATCCAAAAGCGATGACCGCCCCGGATCATCCATTTCGTCTCGCCGCTCTTGCCCATCTGCTCGGGATAGTTTTTGAGCACGTTTTCCCCCCGCGGAGCTTTGTAGGAAAGGATGCGCGGGCCGACATCGAGGCTGATGATGAGTTCGACTTTGTCATTGGCGATCTGGAGGTTGTTCTGCCAGCCGCCGTGGGTGAGTTGCTTAATGTGCATCGAGTGTGTTCTGGACTTTGGCGAGCAAGGCCGGCTGCCGCCGCAAGGCCGTGGTCAGCGCCTCGAGGGCTCGCAGCGTGGACGGACTGATGTGGTGCTCCATGCCTTCGACGTCGTGATAGATGACCTCATCATCGATGCCAAGGAGTTTGAAAAAATCGGTCAGCAACTGGTGCCGGTGCGTGATGTTGCGCGCGAGTTTTTCCCCGGCGGCGGTGAGGACGAGTCCGCGGTATTTTTCGTAATGAAGCAGCCCCTCGGCATCGAGGCGCTGCACCATGCTGGTCACGCTCGCCTGGGAGATGCGCAGCGACTTGGCGATATCGACGACGCGGGCGTAGCCCTTGGTGTCGATGAGGTCGAGGATGCGCTCGAGGTAGTCCTCGACGGCGGAGGAGGGAGGGCGGCTGGGGGGCTTCCGGGGCATCGTGCGCGGAGTCTAAAAGCGGATGGTCACGCCTGTGAAGACCTTGATGTCCTCGGCGGCATCGTTGAGGCCCACAACCGTGCCGAGGTCGAATTGCAGGTCGCTCGAAACGGCGTAGGTGAAGCCGCCGCTGAAGCTCGCCTGGTAGTCGAATCCCGGCGTCGATCCGGCGACGCCGAGATACTCGACATACGCGCCCACCGCGTCGGTGAGCCCGATGCCGAGCACGGCGGTGTGAGAATATTCCTGCTCGTAGTCGCCGGTCGCCTCGTCGCGCACGAAGTCGATCTCCGCCTGAACGCCGACGTTGAAACGGTCGTTCAGCTCGATGCTCAGAGGCAGGATCAAGCCGCCCTCGAGCGCGCCGTTGCTGAGCTCAGTGTCGGTGGGGATTTTCACGAAGGGAAGCAGCGCGAAGGCTGTCCGGCCGCTGTCGTTGCCCCAAAGATTTACCTTCAGCCGCAGCTCGACGTCGCTGAATCCCGAGAGGGTCTCGCTCGCGCCGTCGGACTCGGTGTTTTCCTCCGTGTAGGCGTCAAAGACGAATTGCAGGTCCACATTGTTGAGCAGGCCGATTTTCACATTCGTCGCTCCAAGCGTGTGGGCGGTGACTTCGACGCCGTCCGTGCGGTCGCGCCGCCACTCCACCAGGCTCATCTCCACTTGGAAATGGCCGGCATCTACGGTGTAGGGGGACTCGGTGGCGTCCGGGCGATCAGCGGAGAGCTCGCGCATCTGCGCGCGCGGCGTGGGATGGAAAAGGTGAAACCGCGATTTGTCGGTCGGCGGTGGGTCGCCGGCGAGGAGGGGAGTCGCGAGGGCGAGGAGTGGGAGGAGTGGGAGGAGCGTGGTGGCTTTCATGGGAAGCGAGCCTGCGAAGGATCGTGGAAACGGTCAATCGAAGAAAGTTAGCCGCGCCAAAGTTTCTTGGTTGACGCTCTACGATCCGCGCGTGCAGGGTGTCGGCGATGAAAACTTCCTGGCGGTTTTGCAGACTCCTGCTATTCACCCTCTTCCTCGCGAGTCACCCGGCCAGCGCCGACAAAATTCGCGTGGTCACGACCGTGGGGATGGTGGGCGACCTGGCTCGGCAGGTGGGCGGGGACCAGGTTGAGGTGACGAACCTGATGGGGCCGGGAGTGGACCCGCATCTCTACAAGGCGACCGCCTCCGACGTGAGCCGGCTGGCCAACGCGGATGTGATTTTCTACTGCGGCCTCATGCTCGAGGGAAAGATGACCGACATCTTCATGAAGATGGCGCGGACGAAAAAGTTCGTCTATCCGGTGACGGAATCGATCCAGGAAAAGAAGCTGCTGGAGCCGGAGGAGTTCCAGGGGCATTTCGATCCGCATGTGTGGTTCGACGTGGCGCTCTGGTCGCTCTGCCTGGACACGGTGGTGCAGGGGTTGAGTGAAGTCCGCCCGGCGGAGAAAGCGGGGTTCGAGCGGCGAGGGGCGGCGGCGCGCGAGGCGATGGCGGCATTGCACGCGTGGGCGGAGAAGCGCATCGGGGAGCTGCCGAAGGAGCAGCGAATCCTCGTCACGAGCCACGATGCTTACAACTACTTCGGGCGGGCCTATGGCTTCCAGGTGGTCGGGCTGCAGGGCATCTCGACGGTCTCGGAGGCGGGGCTGGCGGATGTGGCGAAGCTGGTGGATTTCATCCGCCAGCGCGGGATCAAGGCGATCTTCGTGGAGTCGAGTGTGCCGCATAACACGATCGAGCGCATCGCCCGGGACGCGGGTGTTTCCATTGGCGGCGAGCTTTTTTCCGACGCGATGGGCGCGCCCGGCGACGTGGAAACGAAGCACGGCGAGACCTACGACAAGGGCAC
>JBGSYE010000141.1:0-5230 GCA_041751075.1 Chthoniobacteraceae bacterium | reverse complement strand
CACGGCTCACAAATCGCGACCTGGCACAAACCCGCGCCGCCTCCGAGCAACGCTGGCGCGCGGCGGAGGCGCAGCTCCAGCGCGCCATCGGGCTCGACCTGCCCGCCGACCAAAAGCAGCTCGAAAATCTCGTCGCCCAATACCGTGCGAAATACGAGGAAAGCCAGCACGACGTGGAGGCGCTCACGCTGCGCGCGCGGCGGGGAGGCACCGTGCTCACCAACGAGAAGACCGTGCTGACCACGCAGCACGCGCCACTCGCCGGACGCCTGCTCCGGCAGGGTGAACTTTTCTGCGACATCGTGAGCCTCGATCCCATGCGGATCAAAATCGCGCTCAACGAAAAGCAGGTGCGCTATGTCGAGCAGGGCGATCGCGTCCGGCTCAAGACGAACGCCTACCCCGCGCGCATCTTCGAGGGGCACATCGCGAGCAAGCCGCTGATGTTTGTCGGGCAAGACATGCCCGCGGCTTTCTCCGCGCGCCGCGCCGGCGACGTGCCGACGGGCTACGATGCGCAAGGAAAGGAAGTCCCGCTCGAACGCGTCTTCACCGCCGAGATCGAAGTGCAGAATCCCGACAGCATCCTGCGCCCCGGCATGACCGGTCGCGCCCGCATCGAGACTGGCCGCCACCCCTGGGGGCAGCTCGTCTTGCAATCGCTGCTCGATCTCGTGAGTCTGGACTATCGCTTCTGAGCCGGGGCGTGCCGCGGGCGGAGGAAACAGGGAGCGAAGATGCTCCAGAGCTTCACCGTCTGGAGTGGCGCGCTGCCGGGAGGCCATGAAGGATGCGCCCCTTCACCCATGAAACATCCCCTCCCATTCGTCGCCGCATTCTTACTGGCTGCGACGGCGGCACTTCCCGCCACCGACGCGCCGCCGGCAAAGCCCAACATCGTCTTTCTTTTCTCCGACGACCAGACGGCGCGGGCCGTGGGTTGCTATGGGAATAAGGAAGTGCTCACGCCGCATCTCGACAGGCTCGCGCAGGACGGCGTGCGTTTCACCAATCACTACAACACCACGGCGATCTGCATGGCCAGCCGGTGCAGCGTGCTCACGGGTCTCTACGAATACAGGCACGGCTGCAACTTCTCGCACGGCGGCGACATCAATGGCCGATGGTTTGCCCGACCTCGTCTCCGCCTCTACGCGCGGGCGATGGCGATGAGGCTCTGGCCGATGGGGGGGCGGGCGACGGTCGATTCGAGGAAGTGGACGATGGGGAAGATGGCGCGGTCGTAGAAGCGGACCTTGCCGATCTCGAAGATGCGCTTGCCAAGGACGCGGAAATTCAGCCACCAGGCGAAGTAACCGACGAAATTGAAGTAACACAGCCGCTCGACGCGGAAGCCGGCGTCTTCAAGCTTCTGCCGCAGCTCTGGCCGGGTGTAGCGGCGGAAGTGGCCGAAGTCGCGGTCGATGGGGGCATAGATCTCGGGGCGCGCGGGGACGAGCACGCAGAAGACGCCGTGGCGCGCACGGAGCAGGCTGGCATAGCGGGCGAGCTCCTGGGCGTCGCGTTCGATGTGTTCCAGCACATTGATGCTCAGGATGGCATCCCACTCCGCGCCCGCGGGAGCGTCGGTGATGATGCCTTCGTAGAGTTCATGGCCGGGCACGGTCTCGCGATGCTGGCGGCAGAGATTCGCGTCGGGCTCGATGGCGATGAGGCGGCGGATGTCGGGCAGTTCGCGCAGGTGCGCGGTCATTTGGCCGATGCCGGCGCCGACTTCGATGACGTCGCCGGTGAGCCAGCTCCGGAATTCGCGGATCAAAGCGGTGCGGTAATTGCGCGCTTCGCGGAGGGCCTCGAATTCAAAATCGACTTTGGCCGCCGCCGCATTGGGCACGGGCTCTGCGCTCATCGGAGGAAGTTGTATTTCAAGATGCAGCGGAGCGCGCTCACGCCGTCGCGCCAGCTGATCTTTTTCCCCTCCGCATAGGTGCGGCCGTAGTAGGAGATCGGCACTTCGTAGATGCGCACGCCGAGCCGCGCGACTTTGGCGGTGATCTCGGGCTCGAAACCGAAGCGCGGCTCTTCGATGGCGATGCTCTGGACGATCTCGCGCCGGAAAACTTTGTAGCAGGTCTCCATGTCCGAGAGGTTCAGGTTGGTGGCCATGTTCGAGAGTGTAGTGAGCAACCGGTTGCCCACGGAGTGCCAGTAGTAGAGCACGCGGTGCGCGCCGGCGCCGGAGAAGCGCGACCCGAAGACCACGTCCGCGCGGTCCGCGAGGATCGGGCCGATGAGAGTCTCGTATTCGCCGGGGTCGTATTCGAGATCGGCATCCTGGATGACGACGAGCTTCGCTGTGGCCTCGGCGATTCCAGTGCGAAGTGCGGCGCCTTTGCCCTGATTCACGGTGTGGCGGAAAATGCGGACCGCTGGGTGGCGCGTGCGGAAGGACTCCAGCGCGGCCCAGGTGCCATCGGTCGAGCAGTCGTCCACGATGATGACCTCCTGCACACAGGGTTGCATCAGGACGACCTCAGCGACGTGGACGACGGTCTCCGCTTCATTGAAGACGGGAATGACGACGGAGACGCAGGCAGAGGAAGCGATCACGGCAGGAGCCGCGGTGCATTGCTAATTTGCCCGACAGTGTCAAGGAAGAGGGCTGCCGGGTGGTGGGGCAGTGTCGCCGAAGCTGCCGCGCTGGGCTTCTAATACCGCCATGTCACTTTCGGCGAAAGTGACCCGCCTCGCGCAGCAGGGCGACGAACACCCAGCCTAGCAGCGGGAGAATCAGCAGCGGCGCCCACTTCACCGCATCCCGCTCGAGGCCGCGCGCTACGTGGAGATACCACAGATTCAATCCGCGAAACGTCGAGTAACTCGAAGCATCGAGGATGGCATCGGAGTTCACCCCAAACTCCCGCACGGCATAGACGTTGCCGCCCCCGGTCAGCTTGTGCTTCAAGACGATGAAATGCCCGATGATCGGGGACGGCAGCGGAGCGCTCGGATCCCGATGCAGGACGTGGCGGAGAGTGAGGTACTCCTGATCCTTCTCCAAGACTCCAAGCACCTGCACCGACGACGAGATCAGCATCAGCGCCACAAACCACGGGAGCAACCCTGGCCGGCGATCGAGCAGCAACCCCGCGGGGAGCAGCAGCGCGAAGGTGATCGGCACCGAAAACCGCGGACCCCAGCACCAGCCGCCCTCGTAGTACACATACAGCGAGTGAAAGGAGACATTCGCGAGGATGAGGGCGACGAAGAGCCACGCCTCCGCCCGGTGCCGCCGGAAGAACCACGGAAACCCGGCGAGCCCGAACAAGAGGACCGGCGAGTAGAGGAAGAGGCCCTTTTCCGGCGACACGAGCAGTGCCGCGGCATTGTGGAGGAAGCGGTCGCTGAACATCGACGCCTGCTCGCCATAGCCGCTCTCGAGCGGATCGCCGAAGCGCACCCAATTCAACCACAGCAGCCCGGCGACAAAGACGGCGCCGACCGCGGCGGACACAGAGAGCCGGCGCACGATCCCGCGCGCGTCAGTGCGATTCACGAGCACGAGGTAAGCGAGGAAGATGGGGACGTAGATCGCGGAGGCCACTTTGGTCCACACATTGAGCGAGAGGAGCACGGTCATCACCGCGACCGAACGCGGCGTATTGCGCCATGCGGCGCAGGTGGCTCCGAGCAGGAAGGAGGTCTGCGCGATCTCGGAGAAATCGTACACACTGTACTTCCAGACGATCGTGCCGATGCCGAAGGCCAGCGTGAGCAGCAGCGCGTGGCGCTTGCCGACACCGAAGGCGCTGGCGAGCCGGTGAAAGAGCACGCACACCGCCGCGCCGAAGAAGATGCTGTAGGTCGAGACGACGAAGTGCGTGACGAATTCCGCCGGCAAGCCTGAGAGCCGCGCCACGACATCGGCGACCGCCACGAAGGGCACCCAAATCAACGCAAGCCCGACGCCGAATTTGCTGAAGCCCTGACCCTCGCGAACGAAGACGTAACCCGCCGACTCCGGCCGATGCTCGATGGCGAATGTGCCACGATGAAGGAGCGCCTGTGCGGTCTTGAGGGAGAATTCGCTGTCCGAGATCTGCAAATACCCCGGCATCGTCACGAAGTAGAAGAGCGTGAAGAAGAGGAAGAGCAGGAGCGGCGTTCTCGATTTCGATTCCATGCGGCGCGATGGAGCTAGCCGAACTCCGCCTATGGCTCCATCGCAAATGTCCCGCGCCCCGCCACTCTTTTGACGCTCCCTCACCCCCGCCTGCGGCGGCGGCTGAGACCGGCGAGCAGGCCAATGCCCGCGAGCAGTGACGCTCCCGGCTCGGGGACGACGACGAGCGAGACGGCGGTGCCGCCGAGGTCGTTGTAGTCGATCCGGTAGCTGTTCGCGCCGAGGGTGAAAAACTCGGTGCCGTCGTCGATCGCATTACCGCCGATCGAGAACAGTCCCACCTGCTGGCCGCTGTAGGTGATGAAGCGGAACGTGGTGCCCTCGAGGAGCGGGACATTTCCGCCAAGGTCGGTGATGACGAGCGGCGTGCCGGCGATGCCGAGCGTCAGCGGACCGGCGGTGCTCAGGAGATCGTTGGTTTGCGTCGTCGTATTGATCTCCAGCGCGAACGTGGCGTTGTTCGTCATTGAGAGGGAGGTCGCCGTGAGGGTGCCGATGCTTTCCCCCGGCGAGACGATGCCGGACAAGGCGGAGATCGGGCCCACCGATCCCGTACCGCCGAGCGTCCCCCCGGCGACCGTGACCGTGCCGCTCACGGACCCAGTCACGAGCAGTGCGCCTTCGTTCACGCTGGTAGCGCCCGAATAGGTATTGGCACCACCCAGCTCCATCGTGCCGGGGCCGTTTTTGTCCACGCCGCCGGGGCCGGAGAGATGCGCGGCGACCAGCAGATCGACTTTTTCCCCGAGCGCCTCGGCCACGGTGATCGTGCGGGTGCCAGGCAACAGCACTTTCCCCGAAAGGATCGCGAGGGTATTTGGGTGGGCGGCGATGGTGGTGACATTCCCGCCGAGGGTGAGCGTGCCGGCGCCGGTCGTTACCGTATTGATGAAGGCGGCGTTGCTGCTGGCAGGCGCGCCAAAGGTTAGTCCGGTGAGCGTTTCATCGAAGCCGTTTAGCTCGTAGGTCGCCATGGGTCTGGCGGCCACCGCGGCATTCACCGTGAGGGCGCCGGGGATGACCTCGCTGGCTCCGTTGCGCAGCGTGCCCTGGCGCACTTCGGTAGGCCCGCCATAAGTGTTCGCC
>JBGSYE010000140.1:0-10253 GCA_041751075.1 Chthoniobacteraceae bacterium | reverse complement strand
GAACCGAGTGGCGCGGCACGTCCGGCAAGAACGCCTGCCCGGCCCGCGACGCCGCCCCGGCAGGCGGTCGATCCGGATCTCGACGCTCCGGCGGACGACATTCCGTTCTGAAGTGAGCGCGGGCGACTGTCCGGCGGATTTTCGGAGTTTTCGATGATTTGAATCTGTTTCGAATTTCGAGTTTCGGATTTCGGATTTTTGCTCGATCTCCCTCCGCTCGGTCCTCCACGCGGGGCGCACCTAGCGCTCGCCAGGGATCGTCAGCTCAAAGACCGCTCCGGCTTCACCCTCCTCCGTGCCAAGGCGCGGCTCGAGATTCAGAGCGCGGTAGGCATCCTCAAGGGCCGGCGGGTTGTTGCGCAACTCGGGAAAGACCACCAGCAGGCGCTGCTTGATCCAACGCTTGGCGAGCCCGCTTTCGATGGGATGCAGCTTGGGCTCCGCACGGAAGGCACGCTTCAGGAAGTGGATGAACGCGGTTTTCATGTTGCCACCTATAACCGGGCGCGCGCCGAAGTGTTGGTAAATTTTCCGTGACGGCCCGAAATCGCACTACCGGTGCAGCACCCCTGCGAGGTGGGTGATAATGAAGACCACATTGAAAATCACGAGGATGGCGATCAGCTTGTCGGAGTGCTCGGGCGGAGTGCCCACCACCTTTGGCTCGCGGAGCAGCGCAGCCAGGATCGTGGCTGCGACGAACCAGGTGACGTAGTTCTGCGCCGGGGGCGCCATCGGCGCACGCGTCGCCGGCTCATACCAAAACCACCAGGCGCGGGCGCGCGAAGCCAGTGGCTCCAGATTCCATGCCGTGAGCAGCGCGCAGAGCCCTGTCCCGAGCGCCACGGCGCCGTGGCCCGCCCGCCGGAACAGGCGCATCCACAACGCCCGTCCTCCCAAGACGATAGCCAGCCAGAGGAACGGCACCCCAGCCGGCACAGGCCCGAGACGCATGCCGAGGCGCTGCGAATAGAAAACGGGCCCCAGCGGCCAGGCCGTCCACACACTGCCCGCCACCAGCACTCCCACGACGGCGAAGACGATGAGCGCCCAGCGGCGAGCCGTGAAGACTCCATGCGTGTCGGCCACGCAGAGGTAGGCGGCGGCAGCGGCGAGTGCGATCCAGATGGCGTCCGCCACCTTGAGCAAGACGACGAGCGAGGAGCGCAATCCGAGGTTTTTCACCGAGGCGTCCAGTTGCGGCTCCCCGAAACCTGTGGACCAAAGGACGCCGATAACGACCGACCACACGATGAACAGCACCCACAGGATCGAGCCGAGAGGCTCGAGCCAGAGGCCCAGGAGTGAGACACGACGCAGCATAACGGGATGGGCGGCAGGACTGCCACCGACACCGTCTGCCGCGCACCCGGAGTGGGCTTGCCGGGGCGGACTAGGCGATCGGCTCGACCTGCTTTTCCTGGAATCCCTGCAACTTCACGCTGTTCCAGGCAGCACGCACTTCCGAGCTCAGTTCCGCAAGCATCTCGCGGGTGATCTCGATCTGCGCCGTCTTGAACTGCGCCCATTCGCCCGCGGTCTTTTGCATCCGGGCGTAAGCCTCGGTGACATAGGCCCGGGCGGGCGCGGTGAGCTGGGGACATTCCAGCTTCGTCTCGAGCCGGCGCTGGGCTTCCGCCAGCTCTGAGAGGAGAATTTTTTCCGACGGCACGCGCCGGAGGTCATCGGCGAGGCCGAGCCTGGAGAGCGTCCAGATGATCCACTTCGTGGGATCAAACTGCCACGGCTTCACGCCATTGCGGTAGTCGTGCTGAAACTCGTGGTGATAATTGTGGTAGCCCTCGCCGAAGGTGAAGACAGCCATGAGCCACGAGTCCCGCGCGCTACAGTTCGAGGAATACGGGCGTCGGCCGATGTAGTGGCAGAGCGAATTGATGCAGAAGGTGCAGTGCTGGAGGAAGACGACACGCGCCACTCCGGCGATGAGGAAACCGCCGAGCGCCGCGGACCAGCCGCCCCACATGTATCCGAGGATCGCCGGCAGGATGAACGCGACGAATACGCCGATCCACTGCACGTAGCGATGCTGCCACATGACGAGCGCGTCCTTCTTCAGATCACCCACATTGGCGTAGGTGATATCGGGCCGCAGCTTGAACATGAGCCAGCCCATGTGGGCGTGAAAGAGGCCCTTGGAGATGTCGTAGGGATCATCGTCGTGATCCACATGCTTGTGGTGAGTGCGATGTTCGCAGCACCACATCAGCGCCGAATTCTCAAATGCCCCGGCGCCGAAGATCAGGGTGCCGAGCTTCACCGACCAGTGCGCTTTGAACGCCAAATGCGAGAAGAGCCGATGATAGCCCAAGGTGATCGAGAATCCGCACAAGGCGAACATGACGAAAAACATCGCGACCTGGAACCAATCCAAGCCGAAGTGCCAGATGTAGAGCGGGACGGCTGTGAGCGAGAGGAAAAGCGTGCCGATGAGGAAGGAACTGGTGATCCAGTTGACTTTGTGGAATGGAATACGAGGAAACACGAAGGAGAAAATGGGAGGGTGGGCAGGATGGGTTTGGGCGCGTGAGGAGTAGGAGCAAACATCGTGCGGCGCAACCGGAAAAGCTAGCGACGATTCCGGTGGTGGGTCACTTTCGCCGAAAGTGACATGGCGGGTCCGTGGGCCACCGCGGCAACGTTTCGGCGAAACTGGCCCCACCACCGCCCTTCCACCTCTCCCGGCAGAAAGTTCCGTTTGGCGCTTGGCGACTGGGCGCTCTGCATCCTCACTAGCCGCCGATTTTCTCCCCGATGTCCCGCCATTCCCTCCGCGACTTCGCACTCCTGATCGCTCTGCTGGGGGTGGGTGCATTCTTCACCGCGCAGGCGCCGGATTTTCTCAGCGCCCGGAATCTCTCGCTGCTGATGATCGACTTCGCGATCACCGCGACCCTCGCCGTAGGGATGCTGCTGGTGATCCTGCCCGGCCATATCGACCTCAGCGCCGGGAGTGG
This sequence comes from Chthoniobacteraceae bacterium, assembly GCA_041751075.1. Taxonomy (GTDB): domain Bacteria; phylum Verrucomicrobiota; class Verrucomicrobiia; order Chthoniobacterales; family Chthoniobacteraceae; genus JANNXQ01. The sequence goes on along the minus strand of JBGSYE010000140.1, from coordinate 7,278 downwards.
CGTCGGGCTCATCGGCGGGATCGTGGCGGTACTGGTGACGAATCATGAATGGCCCGTCCCAGCCGCCATCCTCGCCGGGCTCGGCGTGGCGCTGGCGCTCTGGTTCACGATGGGGACGCTGATCGTCCGCGAGCGCATCCCGGCCTTCATCATCACGCTCGGCGGCCTGCTCGTCTTCAAGGGGCTCTTCTGGCTCGTCATCCAGAGCCACACCGTGCCGATCGTCATCGGGGGCGGATCGAACCTCTACTCTCTGCTCACCACCTACTACCTGCCGCAGGTCGCAGGTTATGCGGTGGCCGCGGCGATCGTCGCGATGCTGATCGCCTTGCATTGGCGCAGCCGGGCCGCCCGCCTGGCGCACGGGCTGCCGATGAAGGATCGCGAGACCGGCTTCCTCAAGCTCATCATCTCCGCGCAGCTCATTTTCCTCTTTGTGCTCGTCACGAATCAGTTCAAGGGCGTGCCGCTTCCGGCGCTGATCCTCGGCGTCGTCGCGGTCTGCGTGCATGTCCTCACGCGGCACACTCCGTGGGGCCGCTATCTCTACGCGGTCGGCGGCAATGAAGAGGCCGCCATCATCAGCGGCGTCCCAGTGGCCCGCGTGACCGTCGGCGCCTTCACGCTCATGGGCGCCATCGTCGCGACCACGGGCCTCATGCAGACGGCCTACGGCGGTGCGAGCACCACCACCGTAGGCGACCTCATGGAGCTCGACGCCGTGGCCGCATGCGTCATCGGCGGCACTTCCCTCAAAGGTGGGCGTGGGAGCGTGCCGGGCGTGCTCTTCGGCGCGCTGATCATGGCCTGCCTGATCAATGGCATGACGCTCCTCGCCGTGAAGCCGGAGGCGAAATTCATCGCGCGCGGCCTGGTGCTCGTGCTGGCCGTGTGGATGGACATGCGCATGGCCCGCACCGGCGCGCGCTGAGACCCGTCAACCGCCCACCTTTGCCACCGGCATACGAGGGCGGCTGGCGAGCCAGCCCCGCGCAATCTCCACTACGGCGGGCAGGATCGACAGAAAGATGATCGCGAGAATCACGATCTCGAAATTCTTCTTCACGAATGGAACATTCCCCAACGCGTAGCCGAGGTAGGTCAGCGAGGTGACCCAGACGACGGCCCCGACCACATTGTAAGTGAAGAATTTCCCATACGTCATCCGCCCGATCCCCGCGACGAAGGGCGCGAAGGTCCGCACGATCGGGACGAAGCGCGCGATGATGATCGTCTTGGCGCCATACCGCTCGAAGAAGGCATGCGTGCGGTCGAGGTATTCCTTCTTGATCAAGCGGTTGCCGTTGCGCACCCGGTCGCCGAGGCAGGCTCCGATGTGGTAATTCACGCCGTCGCCGAGGATCGCGGCGATGATCAAGAGGACGACCACGAGATGCACATTCATCGACCCGGATGCCGTCGCGGCCACTGCGCCGGCGGCGAAGAGCAGTGAGTCTCCGGGAAGTACCGGCGTCACCACCAGGCCCGTCTCGCAGAAGACGATGAGGAAGAGGATGCCGTAGATCCACGGACCGTAAGCCGCCGTCCATTGCGGCAGCACTTCGTCGAGGTGCAGGATCGGGTGGAGAAAGTCTTTGAGCCAGTCCATGAGGGGCGGTTCAATCGCAGAGGTCGCGCCGCCACGCAACGGAATTGTCTGCCCGCGCGGGGATGCCGGGCCGGCTCACCAGCCGATCCAACGGAGGAGCCCGGCGATGAGCAGGCCGCCGAGGGCGAGTTCGAGGCCGGTCTGAACGGCGAGCGATCGGAAATCGACTTTTGGGAGATGCAAATGGGGGCGCTTCATGGCTCCCCTCACGACATAGCAGCGGCCGTGCCTCGCCCGCGTTCCGCGTTACACCACTTCCGCTTCGTCCGGGAATCCGTGATCGTGCCGGATGGAATTCAGACGACGACGTGCACCGCGGGCGGATTCCGGCCCATTCAGCGAACGCACCACCACCCCGACGAGCACCGGCAGCGCGAGCAGCGCGCCCACCGAGATCATCGTCGCCGCCGTCGTCTTCTGCGCCGGGCGGCCCAGTTTTCCCGCGATGAGCAGGCCGATGCCGCATCCCACGGCAGTCTGCGTGATGGCCAGGAGACTTGTCTGGAGAGGATCGGAGGGCTTGGGCATGACGGGAGGAATGTGCAGGCGCGGCCCAAAAATGAAACCCGAAACTCGCGCGGCGAAATGTTGGATGACGAATGACGAAGGGCGCGGATTCTGTCATTCGTCATCCGTCATTCGTCATTCCACATGCCCCATCCCCTCTACGTCCTCATCCTTGCCGGCGGCAGCGGCGAACGCTTCTGGCCGCTGAGCCGCCGGTCGCGACCGAAGCAACTCCTCTCGCTCTTCTCCGCCGAGACTTTGCTCGAGGCGACACTGCGCCGGCTCGATGGGCTCGTGCCTTTGCAAAATATTCTCATCCTCACCAATGCCGAACAGGAGGCCGGCGTCCGGCGGCTCTGCCCAGCGCTGCCGCCGGAGAATATCGTCGCCGAGCCCGCGAAGCGCGACACCGCCGCCGCCATCGCGCTCGGCGTCGGCTGGATCTCAGTGCGCGCTCCGGGCGCGACGATGGTCGTGCTCCCGGCGGATCATCTCATCCAGGACACCGCCAGCTTTCAGGCCACGCTCCGGGTCGCGGCCGCGGCTGCGGAGACCGGTGAACTCGTGACCATCGGCATCCAACCGACGTGGGCGTGCCCCGGCTTTGGGTACATCGAGGTCGGCGCCACGGCGTCGATCCCCGACGCCCCGGCCGGGCCGCAGGTCTTCGACGTGATCCGCTTCCGCGAAAAACCAAACGCCGAACTCGCCGAGCAATTCCTGCGGCAGGGAAATTTCCGCTGGAACGCCGGCATGTTCATCTGGTCGATCCCGGCCATCCTCAGCGCTTTCAATCGTCACGCGCCGGAGCTCGGCGATTTCATCAGCCGCATCCATCGCAGCAGCGACCTCCCCGCGCTCATCGCCGACGCCTTTCCGCAACTGCCCAAGATCTCCATCGACTACGCCGTGATGGAAAAAGCGGGCCGCGTCCTGATGGTCGAGTCGGGCTTCGATTGGGACGACGTCGGGAGCTGGACCGCGATCGCCAAGTATCTCACTGCCGAAGGCGACGGCAACCGCACCAACAGCCCGCTCAAGACACTCGAAGCCGGCGACAACATCGTCTTCTGCGAGCAGCCGAAGACCGTCGCGCTCCTCGGCGTGCGCGATCTCATCGTCGTCCAGACTGCCGACGCCCTGCTCGTCTGCAGCCGGCACGAGGCGGAGAAGATCAAACAACTGGTGACCCAGGTGCCACCCGAACTGCAGTGAGCGGATTTCAGATAGAACTCCGATCCCACGCGTCCCCTTTCCAATCTGCCATCTGAAATCTGAAGTCCCATGACCCGCTCCCTCGGCATCGACCACGGTGAAGCCCGCATCGGACTCGCCATCTCCGACGAACTCGGGATGCTCGCGCATCCGCTGGAGACCATCGCCCTGAAGGAAGTCGCCGATCCCATCACGCGCATCGCCGCCATCGTCGAGCGGGACAAGATCGGCCACATCGTCCTCGGCCTCCCGCGCAACATGGACGGCACCTACGGCCCCGCCGCAGAAAAGGTGCGCACCTTTGCGGAGAAACTGCGCGCCGCGTGTCCGTGCCCCGTGAAGATGTGGGACGAGCGCCTCACTACCGTCGCCGCGCAACGTTCGCTCCACGAAGCCGGCCGCAACGCGAAGCAGAGTCGCGCCGTCATCGATCAGGTCGCAGCGGTGCTCATCCTGCAAGGCTGGCTCGATTCACAGGCGATGCTTGAGGGGTAGGCGCTTGAACGGACGACGCCTCCATGAGTCCCATGGTGACGCATGAGTCCCATGGGTCCGATATGACCCGCCTCCGGCTCCTCGTCGCCTACGACGGCGGCCCCTTCCGTGGCTGGCAGAGTCAGGCGACGAAGGACGCGGTGCAGGATCACATCGAAGCCGCCTTTGCAAAGATCGTAGGCAGGCGCGTGGTCGTCATCGGCTCCGGGCGCACGGATGCCGGTGTGCATGCGCTCGGGCAAGTGGCCCACGCGACCGTCCCGGAGGGCCGGCTCCCAATCGGAAGATGGCGCGACGCGCTCAATGCCCACCTGCCGCACGAAATCCGCGTACTGCGGGTCACCAAAACGCGCGCCGATTTCCACGCGCAATTCGACGCACGCGGAAAGGTGTATGTCTATCGCATCTGGAACGGCGCCTTTCAGCATCCGCTGGAGATCGGGCGCGCGTGGTTCGTGCCGGGGGCGATCGATCTCGCACGCCTCCGCGAATGCGCCCGCCTGCTCGAAGGCACGCACGATTTTGCCGGTTTCGCCGCAAATCGCCGCGAGCCGATCGAGGACACCGTGCGCACCATCCACAGCATCCGCATCACGCGCCGCGGGGCTCTGCTGACACTGCGATTTGAAGGCGATGGCTTCCTCTACCGGATGGTGCGCCTGCTCACCGGCACGCTCATCCGCTGCGCGCAGCATCGTGCGGAACCAAGCTTCATCACCGACCTCTTCGCCGCCCAAGGCCGCAGGAAGACCCACTTCCAAGCCCCCGCCGAGGGCCTCTACTTGCAGCGCGTGCTCTACTGAATCTTCGCCTCCGCCTTGCTCACCGGCAAAGCGCTCGCAGGCTTCACCAGGATCGCATACTGATCGTACGAAAAGGTGACCCCGGCCAAACCGCCGACATACCGCAGCGCCTCGGTGAAGGGGATGCCCGCCAGATTCAGCGTGATCCTCGCCGCCGCCGCCTGCTCCTCGGAGAGTTGCATCACAAAATTCACCTGGGGCTTGTCGCCCGGCATCTCGTTCACCTTCTTCCGTAGAAACTCGAGCGCCTCGCGCAGCGTGGCATCCTTGAACTCGATCGTCGGGATGACCACCGCTGCGAACTTCTTCTCGATGGAGCCAGCGCCACCTTTCGCCGCCTGCTCGACTTGGATGCGCCGGAGGAAAGCGATCGCCGTCTGATTTTTCGGATCGAGCTTGTTCACCATCTCAAAGCTCGCCTTCGCGTTCTCCACGTCCCCGCGCATGTAGGCGGTCTGCGCTTCGGTGAGGAGCTTTTGGACATCCTCCGCGACTGCGCCGCTGGCCAGCGCGAGAGACACGGAGCCGACAAGTGCCATGAACTGGAGGGTTTTCATGAGAGCACTGTGGCGCAGATCGGGTCGGAGGGAAAGTGGCGGCTCGCGTAGAGCCCGAGCCTTCCACTTTCCTCGCTCCCGTTCACTCTCCCGTTCCCGTGCCGCCCACCTATTTCATCCCGCTCGCCTCGGCGCTCGGCTACGGCGTGGCGGCGCTGATGCTGAAGCGCGCGACGGAACGCGGCGCCGGCTCATGGCGCGTCAGCTTCATCACAAATTGGATGCTGGGCTTGTGCTTCGCCTTCCTCTGGCTGCGGCCCGCCGAGCACTCCGCCTCGGTGGAAAACGTGCTCCACGCCGCCTTCACCGGCCTGCTCTTCTTCGTCGGCCAGGTCTTCACCTTCCTCGCGCTGAGCCGCGGCGATGTCTCGGTGGCCACTCCGGTGCTCGGATCGAAGGTCATCTTCGTCGCGCTTTTCTCCGTGTTGCTGGACGCCGCAGAAGTCACCCACACGATGTGGATCGCCGTGGCGCTCACTGCCGTGGCCACCGCGCTCCTCGGCGGCGGCGGCAGCGTGAAGGATCGCGACGTGATCCTGCGCAGCATGCTCTACGGTTTCTGCGCGGCGGCGTGCTTTGCCTACACCGATGTGCTCCAGCAGCGCTGGGTGCCGCTCTGGGGCTTCAACCACTACGCACCCACGCAATTTCTCTCCGTCGCCCTGCTCTCCTTCGGCCTCATCCCATTCTTCCGCGGCTCACTCAGCGACCTCTCGCCCTCCGCCTGGCGCTGGACCCTCGGCGGCAGTTTCGTCCTCGCGCTCCAGGCCGGCGGCGTCGCGTGGGGCATCGTCTTCATCGGCGCCACCACCACCAATGTGCTCTACAACTCCCGCGGCATGTGGAGCGTCGTGCTCGTGTGGACGGTCGGCCATTGGTTTGGAAATGTGGAGCGCGCCCGCGGTCGTTCCGTGATGCTCCGCCGGCTCGCCGGTTCGCTGCTGCTGGTCGCCGCCATCGCGCTGATCGTGCGGCGGTAGCGCGACGCAGGGGGATGTCGTCCTCCTACTCCTACTCCTACTCGCCAGCGCAAATTCTCGAGTGCGAGTAGGAGTAGGAGGACGAGGACGATCCCGCGCCCGATCGTAAGAATCCAATTTCCATCCGCCAGCCCGGCCCCTACAACTCCCCGCCCAATGAAAATCGTCCTCGCATATTCCGGCGGCCTCGACACCTCGGTGCTGCTCGCCTGGCTCAAGGAAACCTACTCGGCGGAAGTCATCGCCTACTGCGCCGATGTCGGGCAGGAGGAGGAACTCGACGGCCTCGAAGCCAAGGCCCTGAGCACCGGCGCGAGCAAGATCTACATCGAGAATCTCTGCGAGGAATTCGCGAGCGACTTCATCTTTCCGATGATGCAGGCGAGCGCGATCTACGAGGGGCAATACTTTCTCGGCACTTCGATCGCGCGCCCGTGCATCGGCAGGAAGATGGTCGAGATCGCGCGGCGGGAAGGCGCGGATGCCATCGCGCACGGGGCGACGGGCAAGGGCAACGATCAGGTGCGCTTCGAGCTCACGGCCGCCGCGCTCGCGCCGGAGATCGAAGTCATCGCGCCGTGGCGGCAGGATCGCTTCCGCGAGCAATTCCCCGGACGCGCGGAGATGATCGCCTACTGCGAGGCCAAGGGCATCCCGGTGCAGGCCAGCGCGAAGAAACCCTACTCGATGGATCGCAATCTCCTGCACATCAGCTTCGAGGCCGGCATCCTCGAAGACCCGTGGTACGATGCCAGCGCCGAGAAGGCGCGCGACATGTACGTGCTGAGCGTCTCGCCGGAGGAGGCGCCGGACAAGGCGGAGTACGTCGAGCTTTCCTTCGAGCAGGGGCTCTGCACCGCCGTCGGCTATCACGAGATCGCCGCGCTGCTCACCGAACTCGGCTACCAAAGTGCGCTCAAATTCAACGCCGAGAACCACGCGATCCTCACGCCCTACTGGGTGATGAAGGTGCTCAACAAACTCGGCGGACGCCACGGATGCGGCCGCGTCGATATGGTCGAGAATCGCTTCGTCGGGATGAAGTCGCGCGGGGTGTACGAGACGCCCGGCGGATCGATCCTGCACTTCGGGCATCGCCAGATCGAATCGCT
>JBGSYE010000139.1:0-3283 GCA_041751075.1 Chthoniobacteraceae bacterium | reverse complement strand
TTCGCCGGCCGCAGCGTGCCCGCCGCGGAAAACTCCTGCCACAGCGCGGCCAGGGCGGCGTTTGGCAGCCAGGCCAGCGCCGGGTCGCTCAAGGCCGCGGCATTCATCTCGCGCCTCTCTCGCGTGCCCATCTCCACGAGGGCGCCCGGCAGTGCCTGCGACTGCGCGTGCGCGGATAACACGGCATCGAAAAACGGGATGACGATGAGGCGTGAGTCGTCGCAGCCGTGCTCGGAGCGCGGATCGATCACGCGCGCGACATGCCCTTCCTGCTCGCGCAGCTCGCGAAACATCGTGTTCATGGGCTCCCACGAGACATGGTGGCTGGAGGCCGGCACCGTCTCGCGCTTTCCCCACACGAACAGGAGCGGAATCTCGCTCGCGATCGGGCGAAAGCGGTCGCGAAATTCCGGCGCGCCGAATTGCTTGTGGCATCCGCCGCGGAACGACGCCGCAAGCACGCGCCGCGGATGCCGCACGATCATCTGCATCGACCAGCTCGACCCGCCCGAGTGTCCCCACAGCACCCACGGCGCGTCTTTCAACTCCGCGCGACCCGAGCGCTGCGCGAAGTCAGCCAGCGCAGTGAAGACCGCGCGCTCCGAGCCGCTGTCAGGATCGTTCCATTCCGCGCAATCGCCCTTCACCTGATACATCGGCACCAGCAGCACGGCGTCGTGTTTTCGCGCCAGCGCCCGCCAATGAAAGTCGCCCGTGATGGGCGGATGCTTGTCCGGCGACGCATTCGTGCAGCCGTGCTGGTGAATGATGACGGCACGGATGGGCTGCGGGCCATCCGGCAGCCAGCAGGAAAACTCCGCGCGCTGAAAGCGATCCTCGCGTGTTGGGGCAATGAGGAGGTCGAGGAGCCGGCCATCCTCAGCGCGGACCGGCCACACCGCGCACAACAGCGACATGGTAAAGACAGCGAACTTCATGACGTGCGCATGGTTTCCCAAGCTCCGGCGAGAATGCCCCAACGCAACGTGGAAGTGAAGCATCATGGCAATTGGCGGAACCCGTCGCGTTGCTCACCACGCCGGTGTGTCGTCATTGAAGCGGAACGGCGCACGCCCTGTGAGGCCGGCGCTGGTGATGGGCCGACATGTGCTTCGACTCACATGCCAGAATTTGGCCCAGATCGCCGCGTCACGGCGCAACCATCACTTTCTGGTGCGCACCTTCGGGCCGAGTACGGGGACTACTGACCCGGCCCTTGTCGGTCGCTTCCCGGTCGTTCGATGGGGAGGGCCTGAAGCAGGCCAGGGACGCTCGATCGCCTGCCTTGCCTCGCCGCGACCCCGCCAGCGGCTTCGCCCATTCTGACGGCATTGCTGCTACGCGGCGCATCGAGTGCGCGATGAAGTCGCCACTGATGCAGCGGCCGGCCACCAGCGGCAATCCGCTTTGCTCCGAGAATCTGTCCGTCCTGCACGAGGCGCGTCCGCAGGCTCTCACAGTCCACTTTTTGCACCCGCACCTTCGCGTCGATGGGGAGGCAGGCGGCCGTGGCTGCCGACTGGCTCGTGACCATGAACACCGGCTCCATGCGGATGCTGCTGAAAGCCGTGTGGCTGGCGCTGAGCGCGAAGGTGACCAGGAGATTTTCGCACTCGCCGCTCCTGGGAACGATGGCGTCGTAGCCGATCGGATAAGGCGGTGCGCCGCCGCGGCCAGTGGCCGTCTTTCCTTCGCGGATGACCACACCGTCCTTCACGATGCGGCGGATTTCGTGCGTGTCGGTGCCGTAGCTGCCGAGGCCGATGGGTTTCGGCGCGACCTCGCGGCCAAAGGTGTGATGCTCGGTCATGATACAGAGCCGGGGGCTGGCACGCGCTGCGCGAAGGATCTCGCAGCGGTCGGCTGCGCAAGGTTAGCGTGGGTCGCCGCCTGGCGGCGCCACGCGAAGCGCCTGTAACATAACGCACGCAGCGACAAAATGTTACAACGGATGATGCCCGTGCGCGCCTGCATATCGACTACAAAGCCGGAAGAACCTTATGGGGGCCGGGAGTCGCCCATGCTCCGCTCAGGCGCGATCTGGCACTTTCGCTTCGCTGACCGTCGAGATGTCGTCGGCTTTCTCCTGCTTGAAAATATTCTCCGCGCAATCTTCCCATTCATCGTTCTGCGCGCGTGCGGAGATTAGGTAATTTCCCTTGAGGAGCTTTTCCTCGTAGATTTTCGCTTCGATCTCGGGGATGCCGAGTCCGATCAGACCACCAGCCAGTCCGCCGGCGGCGGCACCCGCGGCGGCGCCACTGAGTGCGGCCATGATGGGCCCGGCGGCGATGAGGGGACCGACGCCCGGGATGGCGAGCGCGCCGATTCCGGCGAGCAAGCCGAGGACACCCCCAGCCACGCCGCCCGTGGCAGCCCCGGTGGCCGCGCCCTCCGGTGCTTTGGTGGATTTCACATGGCCCACGTCCTGTCCGGAGCCTTGAGGGTACACGACGGATATATCCGGCGCGGCGAAGCCGCTGGCGATGAGACGATCTACGATCCGCTCCGCTTGAGGGCGGGAGGTGGCGATGCAAAAGACAGAGTTGTGTGACATAACGGTGTGTAGTGTTGGGTTGGTTTTACTGGGTTACTTGTTGGCTTTGACTTCGAGTTCGTCGGTGACGGCGGTTTTGCCGGCAACCATCTTCGCGTGATTGGCGATCGCTTCCTTCTCCGCCGCAGTATTCACTGGACCACGCAGCGTCACTTTCCCGGCGATGGTGATGATCTTCACATTCTTGGCCGTCATGCTCAGGCCTTTGTCGTCCATGACCATCCGGCGGATGTCCTGCGTCATCTTCACATCTTCGGGCGCATTGGACTGGTCGCCCGGAGTGACCGTGGCGCCACTCTTATCCCGCTCATTCTTTCCACTATTGTCCGGTTCTTTGGCTTTATCTTGGGCGGCAGCGAAGCAGAGCAGCGAGGTGGCAGCGGTGAAGGTGGCAAGTGTTCTTTTCATGGGAAGCGGATCGTCCCTCCCGCCCGCGATGCGCTCATCCATCGCCCTGACCGTGGTATCAGGAGTGCCCTGCGTAATCCCAAATTCACCTTTGACTATGCCTCACTCGAGTCAAGCGCGGTGGCCCCCCAAGTCGCCACGTTCCAAAGAGGCGCCTCCGGAGTTTTGATCACCGCCCTGCGAGGGCCTACCAGACCCCGACAAACTTTAGGATGGCGACGACCACAACGATTATGCCGATGATGTAAAAAATGCTGTTGTTCATGTGTTTGTCCCGTCTTCGTTGCTGCAGGCGATGTTGCGCGTATTTTTCTGATT
>JBGSYE010000138.1:0-3389 GCA_041751075.1 Chthoniobacteraceae bacterium | reverse complement strand
TGCACGCCGCGCACGCGCTGCGCGAGGCGGGAGGCGATTTGCCGGGCGAGCAGATTTTGCACGCGTCCGGAAAGGGTGACGATGCCTTTGGCCACCGTCACATCAATGGCGTGGCCCTCGACGGATTCGGAGCGGAGCAATTGGTTTTCGACGGCGAGGCGGATGGTCTCGTCGGACGGTTCGGCTTGGGGCGCGGGCGAAGGTGTCGCGGCTTGGGCCACGGCGTGCGGCGTGCCCGCTGCCAGCGCGAGAGCGAGCAACGCGACGATGGTGCTGAGTGTGGTTTTCATAAATCTGGAGGTGAATCGGGCTCTGTTTCTAACTGGCGGGTGGCCGCATTTCATCGCGCTGCGCGGGCTACGGCGCGGGCGAGATGCGGTCGAGGAAGGTCTGCGCGCCTTGCTGGAGCAAGGTGCTGCCGCCTTCAAACATCGGCGGGCATCAACGCCGCGGCGGCGATTTCCGAAGTCGTCTTGAAACAGCGCCCGAGCCGCGCGGCTTCGCGCAGTTCGATCGCCTCCACGTCGTGGATCGCGCAGGCGATGCGAAAGCGGATGCGGATGGCCTCGAGCTGCGGATCGAAGCCGGTGAGGGTGTGGAAGTTTCTGAGCAGGGGTGGTTTGGTTTGTGAGTTTCGCCGACGCAGGAGGCGGTGTCCGCGAGAGTTGTCCCTGCTGGATCGCATGTGGGAGGGTGGGGAGCCTTGTCAAAGGCGGAGAATTTGCGCAGGCAGCAAAAGTGCCCCACCCCCTCGGCGGCGGGACGCTCGCCGCTCCTTCACCTGCTCGTCGGCGCCTCGTCTGGCGATTTCCGAAAGAGGGGGTCAGTTCCTCCGGGAGCGGAAGAACCGCCGCTCCTGGCCTTCGATGGGATAGTACCGGATGATTTCGCGGCCTTTTCCCGGGATGCCGAGCTCGATCGTCATCCAACTCCGCAGGTCGGTGGACGACTGAATGCGGTAGGGGAATCCCTTCGCGGCATTGAAACGATATTCGAGTTCCGCGTGGACGTTGAGCCGGACGCTCCAGAGCCCATCCGGCGTGCTCGCGGCCGAGTTTGGATCGAAGCGTGCCGCAATCTCAAATCCATCGAGATACCCGTCGTCGTCGGTATCGGGATCGGCCGGACTCGTGCCGGTATTGTTCGGCGAGATGAAGGCGCCGGTGCCGGTTTCGTAGGGGTCGGGAACACCGTCACCATCGGTATCCTTGGCGAGACTGGCAATTCGGAGGCCGATGTGCGCATAGGAACCTCCAGGTGGATCCGCCCGGCGGAGATCGGAACGCTGGAAGTATTCGGAGCTATCGAGATCACCGCCGCGCACGCCGCGCACCTCGGAAGGGTCATCATTCGACCCGTCGAAGGCGCTTTCGAACCACTCCCACAAGTGCCCGTTCTGGCCGAATGTCCCATACGCACTCGCCACCCCGACGTGCGTAATCCCAAAGGGAATCCATTGGATGAAGCCCTGCTCGAAGATGGCGTCGTATTGGGGGTCGCCGCTGAAATCCATCCCGTCCGGAATCTCGTTGCTCGCCGTGGCGTAGTCCCAGTAGTTCGCCGTCACCCCATCGTTCTTGTGGAAGGCGGCTTTGTACCACTCGTCCTCACTCGGGATGAAATACCACGCGTCCTTGTGCCGGTAGCGGTTCAGTTCCACGCCGGGCCCCGGGTCGTTGTCCCACGATTCCGCGGGGCTCCACAACTCCATGCTCCAGCTCCCGAGGAAGGTCATTTTGTAGGCCGGCGGATGGCCCGTGCTTACGTTCAGCCAATTCACAAACGCCGCCGCGTCATACCAGCGGATGTTGCCAGCAGGTTGATTCCCGATCCAGGCGTCGGAGACCACATTCGTCATCCCGGAGGCGGCCGCCTTGTCGATCGCGCTCTGCGGCACCTCATAGACTCCGATTCGATAGGGGTAGCGCACCCCGCCGTAGGAGGAAAAATAGAGGCCGCCACCGGCTCCGGCGTCATCGGAATTTCCCGCGTTGCCGACATTCACGAAGTCGATCGTGAATTCATTGCCGGGCAGGCCGAAAGTATCGGCGCGCGCGGCGAGTGCAAAGATCGCCAGCATCCCGGCCAGCGTGAGCCCTGTTTTCATTGGAGTCGGTTTTCTGTGGAAGTGGATTCGAAGAACCCGACGGGAACCAGGGGCGCTCCCGTCCAGTTTCGGAGTCTGTGATTATGGTAATTCGGAGACCAGAGCAAGGCATTTCACCCCCGCCCATCCGTCGCTCGCGGCCACGCTACAGTCGGAAGACCGCGCGACTCCGTCCGCGATTCGCTGGAAGACTCAAACCTCGACCAACTGTCGCTGCAACGCCTTCGCCTTCGCCTCGGCGTCGTGGGCGACTGCGGCGTAGGCGTTGAAATCGTTGAACCAGTATTTTTTCGACCAGCGGTACATCCAATGCTGCTCGGGGATTTCCTCGCCCGGGAGCCACTGCGAAAAGCGCGGCTCCATGGCGTCGAGCTCCGCCATCGCGGTGCCGCGCATGGTGGTGTCGCGCGCGCCGTGCTTCACTACGAGATCCTTCACGAGATCGGGCCGCTCCAGCACCACGCAACCCCGGGTGTGCTGCGCGCTCAGCTCACGGAAGTCTTTCAGGAAAGTGGAGTCGCGCATCGTCGCGAAGACGCCGCGCTCGTCGCGGATGTTCTCGGTGGCGAACTGAATGATCGGGCACGGCTCGATGTCGCCGCGCGGATTCACATGATGCGAGATGCCGGTGCTCATCGGGCAGAGCGCCTTGCCCTCGCCGTCGTAATAGGCGTCGATGATTGCGATCGGCATTTTCGCCCGCATCTCGACGACGAAGCGCCGCACGCGCACGAGCTGATCCGGCCGCAGCGCGAGGTCCGCGTTCATCTTCGGCCCGACCGGACGATACGTGTGAAACCAGCAGTAGTGAACGCCGCGGGAGATCAACTCGCGCAGCCACGATTCGGTGCAGAGGTCGTCGATATTCGTCTGGCAGACGCTCGTGGCGACGCCAGTGAGGATGCGCTCGCGCAGGCATGCCTCCAGCCCGCGCAGGGTCCGGGCGAAGACCTCCTTTTTTCCCCGCCGCTCATCGCTCACGATCTCGCGCCCCTCGATGGAAATCAGCGGCGTCGCATTGCCGACCTGCCGCAGCTTCTTCGCGATCTTGTCGGTGATGAATTGCCCGTTCGTGAAGACCTGGAAATATGCGTCCGGATGCGCTGCGAGCAGATCGAGCAGCTCCGGGTGCATAAACGGTTCGCCGCCGAGGATGCCGAAGAACGCGTTCCCGTGCGCCTTCGCGTCGTTGATCGTGCGGTTCAGCGTCTCGAGATCGATCTGCGTGCGCTCCGCCTCGACATCCACCCAGCAGCCCTGGCAGCGCAGATTGCACGAGTTC
>JBGSYE010000137.1:0-8263 GCA_041751075.1 Chthoniobacteraceae bacterium | reverse complement strand
CTTTCTGCGGCAATGCGGCTCGTGAACCACGCCTCAAAGCTGATTCATGAGATCTATCAGCGTTTAAATGTGGAGGATGTGCGCCAGTATTCGGATACGGCTTTTCCAAGCCCAGCCTAGCCCGGCGCCACTGGTCAGAATGGCATCGTAGCTGGGGGGCGTGCCGCACAAAAAAGCCGGGCGGCCATGTCCGCCGTGGAGATGCCCCGCTTGCGCCGCGCGAGCGCTAGGTCGCGGCCCAATTTGTGGAGCGCATGGGCGACAGGGAGCGGGATAACGTCTCGTATAGCGTTCAGTATTATGTTTTGAGAAGGTGGATTTTTTGCCTTACGCAGACGGTGTGACGGTATTCCTCGGGAGAGCGGCAATCGCACAGCAGGGTGCCGCCAGTTCCGCGTTCGCGCGCGCCGGGCCCACGTTGACTTCGCGGACCAGACCCCTACCGTTCGCCATGCCCGAAACCGACACTCCGCCTCCCGTCCCTGCTCCTCCGCCCGCTGCAGAGTCGCATCCGGTCGCGGCAGACTCCACCGGACTTTCGCGAAATGTCGCCGCGGGTCTCGCCATGTTCTTCCCCCTGATCGGCGGCGTCCTCTTTCTGGTGCTCGAAAAAAAAGATCCGTTCGTCCGTTTCTACGCGATGCAGTCGGTCATTCTCGGGGGCCTGCTGATCGTGGTGTCGCTGGCGGTCGGATTGGCGGAACTCCTCTTCCACCAGATACCCATCGTCGGCTTTCTGCTGGCACTCGGCTTTGCCGCAGTGAATCTCGTCTTCTCGCTGGCGTGGCTGGTAGTGTGGGTCATCGCCATCGTGAAGGCGCTCACCAATGTCGAGTGGGAGGTGCCAGTGCTCGGCGCGATGGCGCGCAAGCGGCTCGCCGAGATGTCCGCCGGAAAGTGATCCGAGCGTCCCGCCTGTGGTCTGCGCCTCTCGAGTACGAGAGTCCCGCACTTCCGCTACTGCCTCCCATCACAGCCGGGACGGCTGTGTCCTGCGATTTCCACAGTTTGATCGCGCGAATGCGCCCCACGCAGCCCTCCTGGCTCGCTCATGCAAGGTGCGGGGGAAAATCGTGCAAACTCCAGGATCCAAGGCTCGAATCTCGGTGAAGACGCTGGCTTGCGGTGGCGCTTGGAATTTACCGCGTCTCGGAACTTATTTGGGATTCGGAACTTGGAACTTGGGAACTCTGCTCACACCGCTTTTGCCGCTTCCGAGGCATGTTGCAGGGCCTTTTGCACCTTGCGCACGGCAGCTTCGCTCTTCAGTTTTCTCCCTTCGGCATCGGTGATGTAGAAGCTGTCGATCGCGGCACCTTTCTCCGTGGCGATGCGCGAGAGTGCGATTTGGGCGCCGGTCTGGCCGAAGGCCCGGAGCAGGTCGTAGAGCAAGCCGAGCCGGTCCGGCGTCTGCACATCGACGAGCGTATAGACGGGGTGCGCGGCGTTATCCACGCTGATGCGCGTGGGGAAATCCAGTTCGTTGGAAAGCTTCAGCGCATGTTTCTTCCGCGCCTTGGTGAGCAGCGCGGCAAAGTCGAATCCGGAGGCCTCGAGCGACTGCTGCAGGCGCTTCTCGACGGCTGCGATATCCTTCTGGTCAGTCACCGCATGAAACTCGGTGCTGCAGACGCGGAAGATGTCGAGGACGAGATTGTCGCCGCGGGTGAAGACGTCGGCGCTCAGGATGTTCAGGCCGACGGTGGAGAGCGAGCCGGCGATGCGTGCGAGCAGTTCCGTGCGGTCCCAGCCGCAAAACCAGAACTCGCTGTGGCCGCGGTCGGGGCGGGCGATCCAACGCACCGCGGGGGCCAGCGTGCGGCTGTCGTCGTTCCAGCGCTCACTCAGGAACTGCCGGAACATGCGGATGTGCTCGACGATCTCGCTCACCGGATAGGTCTGAAAATACCGGTCGGGCATGAACTCGAAATGCGCGTCGATTTCCTCAAGGTAGTCGGCGGAAAGTTTCTTCATCACCGCCGTGTGCAGCCCCTCGCGCTCGATGGTGCGCTGGCGGTAGAAGGCTTCGCCATCCGCGAGGTAGAGCGACGTGCTCCGGTAGAGCTGCCAGACGAGCGACTCTTTCCAGTCACTCCAGTTTTCGTCTCCGGTGCCCTGGCCATCGGCGAGCGTGAGGAGCATCAGCGCGTCGAGGTTCGCCTGCGTCTTCACCATGATGGCGAATTCCGCGATCGTCGCGGAGTCGTCGAGATTCCGCCGCTGCGCGGTGCTCGAGAGGACGATGTGATTGTCCACGAGCAGGAGCAGGGCACGCCGGTGCTCGGGGGTGAGCTGGAGGCGGCGCGCCACCTTCTGCGCAAAGACTGTGCTGGCCTCCGCGTGGTGTCGCGCGCTCGAAGCCTTGCCGGTGTCGTGCAGCAGCAGTGCGAGATAGAGCACCGCCGGGTCTTCGAGTTTGCGGAAAAGGGCGAGGTAGTTCTTGAACTTCGGATCCGGATTCTCGAGGAGCGCATCGAGCTTTTCGATGCAGACCAGGGTGTGCTCGTCGGCCGTGTAGCGGTGGAAAAACTCATGCTGCACCAGCGCGGTGAGCTGGCCGAACTCCGGCAGGTAGCGCCCCAGAAAATCGACCTCGTGCATCGCGCGCAGGATCGCGCCGACCTGGCCCTTGCGGGAGCAGATGGCGAGGAAGGTCTCGCGGATAGCCTTGGAGTATTGGAAGGTACGATCCACGAGATGCAGGCGTCGCCGGACGAGCTGCGCCAGCTCCGCGCTCATCCGCAGGTGGCGCTGCTGGAGATGCTGGAAGAGCCGCATCATCCGCGCGGAGTCCTGGTTGAAGATCGTCGGCGACTCCGCCAAGAGCCTCCCGCCTTGCGCGATGAATCCGTCGAAATGTTCCGCTTTCGCAGCTTTCGGTTTCTTGCGCAGGAAGCCGAGCAGGCCGGCCGGCTTCGGCGCCGCTGGCGTGGGGATGCTGAGGCGTTCGGAGAGCAGTTGCGTGATGAAGTAGATATTCCGCGCGTGCCGATAGTACTCGCGCATGAAGGTCTCGGTGCGCCTCAGGATGCTCTTCTGGGTGTAGCCGAGCTTGTTGGCGAGCGGGAGCTGCTGATTGATGACGATGACATCGGTCGAGCGTTTGTTCAGGTAGTGCAGCTCGGTGCGGACGCGGAGCAGGAAGTCGTAGGCGCGATCCAGTTCGCGCCGCTCCATTTCATTGATCAGGCCCTTCTTCACGAGCGCCACGGTGGTTTGCGCGCGTTCCTTGAAGAAGCTGATCCAGAGGAGATTCTGGTAGTCGCGCAGGCCGCCGCAGCCGTTTTTGATATTCGGCTCCTGCATGTACACGGAGCGTCCGGCCTTCGCGTGGCGCTCGGCTTGATTCGCCACCCGCTCTTCGATGTAGCGGTCCTCCTGGCCGGCGACGCAGCCCTTCATGAAGGCGGCCTTGAACTCGTCGAAAAGCGCCCCGGCGCCGGCGATCAGCCGCGCTTCGAGGAAGGCTGTCTTCGAGAGCATGTTCGCATTCGCTTCCCGGATCGCGCCGGAGATGGATCGCGTGGCGTGCCCGACTTTGAAGCCCACGTCCCAGAGCATGTAGAGGATCTTCTCGACGACCTCCTTCACCCGTGGGCCGAGGTCGCGCTGCGAATCGGCGTGCAGGAACATGAGGTCCACGTCGCTGTTGGGATTGAGTTCGCCGCGTCCATATCCGCCGTTGGCGACGAGCGCGAGGCGCAGCGGTTTCTTCTTCCCGTCGTCGCCGAGCGCGGTGGCCAGCAGATGCCGGAGGACGATATCCACGAGGCTCGCGCGCATCGCGCAGACCTCGCGCCCGCCGCCACCGGCATGGTGCAGCATCCGCAGCCGGTAGTTCTCGATCTTGAGGAATTTGCGGTAGAGCTCGAGCAACTCGTTCGAGTCCAGCTTTCCCTGCTCGCGGAGCTGCTGCTCGGCGTGCGCGAGGACTTTTTCACGGTGGAGTTGCATCGGGGCGGGGGAGAAGCCTCAGTGGTCGCGCTCGGGCGAGCCGTCAAGGAGCGGGGACGAAACGTCGAACACCGAACATCGAACGTCGAAGGGCTCACGCAGGCGAGTTTCTTCGATGTTCGGTGCTCAAGATGCGGTCGAAAATGCGTCCGCTGCAGGACTCGCGCCCGGTGTGGAGCGGATGCGGCCGTCATTGGCCGCGAGATGGACGAGGACGTGATAGACCGCTTCGGGATCTTCGCCGAGTGCCTCGGCGATCTGCGGCGCTGTCTGCGGATTCACGGAGAGCGCACCGCGCACCGCAGCCTGGAGCTTCAGCAGCGCGGCGGCGGCCTTCTTGCCAGCCTCGACGCCCGGCTGATGGTAGGCGTTCACATTCACCAGCGAAGCGTAGAAGCCCACGGCCCGCTCGTAGAGCGCGATCAGCGCGCCGACCGTCGCGGGCGTGACTTCGGGAATGCTCACCGTCACCGAGCCGCGGCCGCTCTCGTGCAGCGCCGTGCGGGTGCCGCGGAGGAAGCCTTGCAGGAAATCCGCGGAGGTCGCGCCGGGCTCGACCTCCATCGAGTCGCCGACGCGGCCCTTGCGGACTTCGATGAAAGTCGCGAAGAAATTGTGAACGCCGTCGCGGAGCTGCTGCACGTAGGCGTGCTGGTCGGTCGAGCCTTTGTTCCCATACACGGCGAGGCCCTGGTGTACTTTTTTCCCGTCGAGATCGAGCTCCTTGCCGATCGACTCCATCACGAGCTGCTGGAGGTATTTCGAGAAGAGGACGAGCCGGTCCTTATACGGCAGCACCACCATGTCCTTTTCGCCGCGACCGTTGCCGGCGCAGTGCCACATCAGCGCGAGCAGCATCGCAGGGTTCTTCAGCGTCTCGGTCGTGCGCGTCCACTCATCCATGGCTGCGGCACCGGCGAGCACGGCTTCCATGTCCACGCCTTGCAGGCGCATCGGCACGAGGCCGACCGCGCTCATGATCGAAGTGCGCCCGCCCACCCAGTCCCACATCGGGAATCGCGCGAGCCAGCCATTGGCTTCCGCGTGTTTGTCGAGTTGCGAACCCACCCCGGTGACGGCCACCGCGCGCGCGCCGAAGTCCACGCCCCCCCGCGCGTAAGCTGCCTCGGCTTCGAGCATCCCGTTGCGCGTTTCCGGCGTGCCGCCCGATTTGGAAATGACTACGACGAGCGTGTGGTCGAGCCGGTGCTGGAGCGTCGCGAGCACGCGGTCCATGCCGTCCGGATCGGTGTTGTCGAAGAAGTGCAGGCGCAGCCGGTCCTCGTCTGTGCCGAGGGCGTCGGCGATGAATTGCGGGCCGAGCGCCGAGCCGCCGATGCCGATGACGAGCACATCGGTGAAACGCCCGCTGTCATGCACGCGCGTGGCAAATTCGCGGGTCAGAGCGAGGCAGTCCTCGATCTCCGTGCGCAGCTCTGGAGTCGGCGCCAGCGCCGGCGAGCGCAGCCAGTAGTGGCCGACCATGCGCTGCTCATCAGGATTCGCGACGGCCCCGCCCTCCAGCGCCTGCATCGCGGCAAAGGCCGCCTGCGCCTGCGGCTCCATCTTCGCAAAGAAGTCCTCGTCGAAGGGCATCCGGCTGATGTCCAGCGAGAGGCCGAGCGGCGCGTCGCGGACGAAGTATTTTTGGTAGCGATCCCAGAGCGATTTCATGAGGGCGGCGATGGCAGCAGATGGCGCCGGGAGTGTCGAGCCCGGTGGCTTGGCTCTCTGGAGCCAAGCGCGAATCCACGCGGCTCCACCAGGCTAGGCTCTGGAGAGCCAAGCCACCTCAGCCGGAACGATGCAGTTGGAAGCGACGCCGCGGGGCGGAAGACAGGCTTCTAGCCGGTCTCGGCAGCCGGGCTTCCAGCCTGGCCGGCCCGCACCGGACTGCGCCATCCGGCAGGCAGGATGCCTGCCTGCCGAGACAGGCTGGAAGCCTGTCTTCCTTCCGCGTCGCACTTCGCCAACTGCATCGTTCCGGTTCAGTGCACCAGCATGCAGTCGCCGTAGCTGTAAAAGCGGTAGCGCCGGGCGATGGCTTCGGCGTAGGCGTGCAGCGTGAATTCGCGTCCGGCGAGGGCGCTCACCAGCATCAGCAGGGTCGATTGCGGGAGGTGAAAATTCGTGAGCAACGCATCCACGGCGCGGAATTCGTAGGGCGGATGGATGAAAATGTCCGTGGCACCGGTCTGCGGTCCGATCGGGAGCCCGCACGTTTCGAGCACACGCGCGCTCGTCGTGCCGACCGCGATGAGGCGCCCAGAACGATTGATCGCCTCGGCACTCTCCGGCGGGATGTGGAAACGCTCGCAGTGCATCCGATGCTCGCGCACATCCTCGACCTGCACCGGGCGGAACGTCCCGACGCCGATGTGCAGCGTGAGAAAGGCGTGCGGCACCTGCGCGAGAATCCCGGGCGTGAAGTGCAACCCCGCCGTCGGTGCCGCGACCGCCCCGCGCTCGCGGGCGAAGACCGTCTGGTAGCGCTCGGCATCCGCGGCCTCGGGCGGACGCTCCAAGTACGGCGGAAGCGGAAGCTGTCCCGCGCGATCGAGATCGATCGCGCAGCTGAATTCGATGAAGCGCTCACCTTCCGGGCAGATCTCCACGACCACCCCGGGCACGTCCTGCACATGCACCAGCGCGCCCTCGCGCATCTTGCGTCCCGGCTTCACGAGGCACTTCCACACGTTCTCGCGCACCGCTTCGAGGAAGAGCAGTTCGATCCGCCCGTCGTCGGAGAAGACACGCGCCGGCACCACGCGGGTATCATTCAAGACCACCAAATCATCCGCGCCGACGAACGTCGGAAACTCCCGGAACATCCGATGTTCGATCCGCTGCTCCGCGACGTGCAGCACCATCATCCGCGAATCCGCGCGCTCCGGCAGCGGATGCCGGGCGATGAGCTCCGGCGGCAGCGCGTAGTCGTAGTCGGCAGTGCGGTAGCTCATCGGGCGCGGCGAAGTTCCACCGCAACGCGCTGCGAGCGCAAGCCGGGAAGGGACGCCTAAATATCCTTCAGCACCCCGGTCGAATCGCCGAAGCGGTCCGTCTTCACGCCCATGGTCTGCAGCATGCGGACGTAGAGATTCGTCATCGCGGTGTCGCCGAGCTTCACATGCCGGCCGGGCTCGAAGGCGCCACCGGCTTTTCCAGCCACGAGGACCGGCAGATCGGAGTGGTTATGCCGGTTGCCGTCGGAGAGCCCGCTGCAATACACCAGCATGGAGTTGTCGAGGAGCGACTGGCCATTCGCCTCTTTCGTGTCGCGCATCCGCTCGAGCAGATAGGCGAGCTGCTGCGTGTAGAAGAGGTCGATCTTTCCGATGCGGTCGAGTTTGTCGGCGTCGTTCTGGTGATGGGAGATGGAGTGGTGCCCGTCGCTCACGCCGATCTCGCGGAAGCTCCGATTGCTGCCGTCGTGCGCGAGCATGAAGGTGGAGATGCGGGTGCTGTCGGTGCGGAAGGCGAGCACCAGCATGTCCATCATCAGGCGGATGTGCTCCTCGTAGGCGCCGGGGATCTCGCCGGGAGCGTCCACGCCGGGATCGGGCAGGGGACCGAAGCGCTCGCTCCGGGCGATGCGCTGCTCGATCTCGCGCACGCCGGTGAGGTACTCGTCGAGCTTATGCTGGTCGTTGCGACCGAGCAGGCGCTGGAGCGCGTCGGCGTCGGCATGCACGAAGTCGAGGATGGATTTCTGCTGCGCATTCCGCATCTGGAGGCTGCGCTGGCGGTCGGCGCCTTTGCCCGCGCCGAAGAGCCGCTCGAAGACGAGGCGCGGATTCGATTCCGGGGCGACGGGCGTGGTCTCGGAGCGCCAGGAGACATTGAACTGATACGCGCAGGAGTAGCCCGAATCGCAGGCGCCGGACTTCCGCGCACCGTCGCACGAGAGCTCGAGCGAGGGAAAGCGGGTCGCGCTGCCGACGTGCTGCGCCGCGAGTTGATCGACCGAAATGCCGAGACGGATGTCGGAGCCGGCGGTCTTCTTGGGCCGCGCGCCGGTGAGGATGGTGGCATTCGCCCGGGCGTGATCGCCGGCACCGTCCTGCCGGCCAAACCCATTCTGCTGCTCGAAGCCGGTGAAGACCTGGAAGTGCTGCTTCAGGCCTTCCAGCGGCTTCATCGTCTCTCCGAGCTGGTAGTCCGCCCCTTCGCCCGTGGGACGCCACCGCGCGACGTTCACTCCATTCGGCACATAGAGGAAGGCCATGCGCAACGGAGCCCCCGCGTGCGTCGTCGCGAGCTTCGGCGTGGCTGTGGCCGCGAGCGCGCGGGCGGCGGGCATCAGCGACTC
>JBGSYE010000136.1:0-3075 GCA_041751075.1 Chthoniobacteraceae bacterium | reverse complement strand
GACTCGTCGATCGCGCCGGCATCCGCCTCCCGGACGCGCTGCGCGAGCACGGCCTAGATTTTGAGAAGGTGAAAGCCAGCGGCCGGGAACTCGCGAATGCCGCCGCCTACATTGAGCTGCACATCGAGCAGGGGCCCGTACTGCTCGACCTCGATCTCCCGCTCGGCGCGGTGCTCGGCACCTTCGGCGTCGAGCGTCACGCCATCACTTTCCACGGCCAGGCTGCGCATTCCGGCAGCACGCCGATGAATCGCCGCAAGGACGCCTTCCTCGCCGCGGGAAAAATGAGCGCCGAGATCTATCGCATCGCCGAGGGGAGCGGTGGCGTCTGCACCATCGGCTCCTGCACGACGAAGCCTGGCATCGTCACCAGCGTCGTCGAGGAGTGCCGGATCACGCTCGATCAGCGCCATCTCGATGCCGCCGCGCTCGCGCAAATGCTGACGGACGCAAGAGACGCCAGCGAGCGCTTCGCGAAAGAAGGAAACGTCAGCGTGTCCTCGGAGCGCCTCTGGCACATCGCTCCGCGCCCGTTTCACGAGGGCCTCATCGCGCTCTGCGATGCAGCGATCCGCGAGACCTGCGGCGTCTCGCACCGCCTCCCGAGCGGCCCGCTGCACGACGCCGCCGAAGTCGCCCGCGCCGGCATTCCGACGGTGATGATGTTTGTGCAAAGCCTCCACGGCATCAGCCACAACAAGATCGAGGACACGAAGGAAGAGCACCTCGTGCAGGCGATCACCGCCTTCGATCGGCTCGCGGACAAGGTGATGGCTTGGATCGTGAAACCACCGGAGGGACGCGCCCCTTCGCGTTTCTGACTGCTTTTCCACAGTTCGGCTGCCAGCGCTTTCGCGACGATCCATAGGCAGACGATGCACCGTCCCCCCGCTCACTCGTCATCCGAATTCCGCAGAGCGCGCCGCTTTCTGCGAAGCGTGGTGGCGATCTTGATTGCGGGGCTCGGGGTGTTCCGCTCGATCGGCCCGGCAGCAGGTGCGGAGCGGCTCAACGTGCTGTTCATCGCGGTGGACGATCTGGCGAATGTGCTGGGTTGCGCCGGACATCCGGCAGTGAAGACTCCGAATCTGGACCGCCTCGCCGCCACTGGCGTGCGCTTCAACCGCGCCTATTGCCAGATTCCGCTCTGCAATCCCAGCCGCGCCTCGGTGCTCACGGGACTGCGGCCGGACGCGACCGCGGTCTTCGATCTCGACCGGCATTTCCGCGCCAGCGTGCCGGAGGTGGTGACGTTGCCGCAGTTGTTTCGCGCGCATGGCTGGTTCACCGCGCGGGTCGGGAAGATCTACCACTATGACGTGCCGAAGGGCATCGGCACCGATGGCCTGGATGACCCGCCATCGTGGCAGCAGGTGGTGAATCCCAAAGGCCGCGACGTCACGGACGAAGCACTGATCACCAATCCCACGCCGGAAAAGCCGGTGAGCGCAGCCTTGAGCTGGCTCGCCGCCGACGGCGCGGACGCGGAGCAGACCGACGGCATGATCGCCACGGAAGCGATCGCGCTCCTCGAACAGCATCGCGCCGAGCCATTCTTCCTCGGCGTCGGATTCTTCCGCCCGCACACGCCCTTCGTCGCGCCGAAGGAATACTTCGACCTGTATCCGCTCGAGAGCGTCCCACTCCCGGGCGCTCCGCCGGAAGATCGCGACGACCTTCCGCCGGCTGCTTTTGCGCACAACAATCCCACGCCAAACTACGGCCTCGATGAACGGACCTGCCGCAAAGCGCTCCAGGCCTACCTCGCGAGCGTCTCCTTTGTGGACGCGCAGATCGGTCGCGTGCTCGACGCGCTCGACGCACTCGGTCTGGCGGAGAAAACCGTCGTCGTCCTCTGGAGCGATCACGGCTTCCACCTCGGCGAGCATCTCGGTGTCTGGCAGAAGCGCACGCTCTTCGAGGAATCCGCGCGCGCGCCGCTGCTCATCTGCGCACCGGGTGCGAACGGAAATGGCCGCGCGTGTTCGCGCATCGTCGAGTTCGTGGACATCTATCCCACCGTCGCCAGCCTGTGCGAGCTCCCGCCGCCGAAGACACTCGCGGGCCGCAGCCTGGCGCCGCTGCTCGACGATCCCGATCGACCGTGGGAGGGCGCCGCCATCACGCAGATCCTGCGGCCGGGGAAGGACGCCCCATTCATGGGCCGCAGCATCCGCACGGACCGATGGCGCTTCACCGAGTGGGACGAAGGAAAGGGTGGAGTCGAATTGTACGACCACGCAGCGGACCCGCGGGAGTTCGACAACCTCGCCAGCTTGCCCGAAGAGGAAGCCACGATCGAAAAGCTGCGATCGCTCCTGCGACAGAAAGCCAGCGGTTCGGTGCCGAAGTCACCGTTCAACCCCGCCCGGCTTTAAGCTCAGGCCTCGAGCAACTGCCGCAGCACATACGGCAGGATGCCGCCGTGGCGGACGTAATCGACCTCGATCGCCGTATCGATGCGGCTGCGCAACGTGACTTTCTCCGAGGTGCCGGTGGCGCGGTGGATCACGAGGGTCACGTCGCTCATGGGTTTGGTGTCGTCGCTCAGGCCGAGCACGTCGAAGGTCTCGGTGCCGTCGAGCTCGAGGGTTTGAGCGGTCATGCCTTCGGGAAATTGCAGCGGGAGCACGCCCATGCCGCAGAGGTTGCTGCGGTGGATGCGCTCGAAACTCTGCGCGACCACGGCCTTCACGCCGAGCAGGCGCGTGCCCTTCGCGGCCCAGTCGCGCGAGCTGCCGGTGCCGTATTCCTGGCCGGCGAAGATCATCAGCGGCACGCCGGCGGCCTGATATTTCATCGACGCATCGTAGATGGAGACGGTCTCGCCGTTGAATTTTGTGACGCCGCCTTCGGTGCCGGGGACCATGAGATTTTTGATCCGCACATTGGCAAAGGTGCCGCGGGTCATGATGCGATCGTTACCGCGGCGGCTGCCGTAGCTGTTGAAGTCCTCGGGCGCTACGCCGTTCGCGGTGAGAAATGCGCCTGCGGGACTGGTCTTCTTGATCGCGCCGGCGGGGCTGATGTGATCCGTGGTGACGCTGTCGCCAAAAATGCCGAGGGCGCGCGCGC
>JBGSYE010000135.1:0-3820 GCA_041751075.1 Chthoniobacteraceae bacterium | reverse complement strand
CGCCGCATCGAGCCAGTCCACGGCCATCCGCTCGCCGTAACGAGGTGAGTCGAGCAGACGGTCCACGACACGCTCGTAAGCGCCGGGTGCCGTGTCAGCGACGAAGGCGTCCACTTCCTCCGGCGTCGGTGGAATGCCGGTGAGATCGAGTGAAACGCGGCGGATGAGCGTGTGCCTTTTCGCCGCCGGCGATGGTTGCAGCCCGTTCCGTGTGAGACGCTCGCGGACGAACGTATCGATCGATCCACTTTGCGCCTGTGGCGCGACGAAAGCCCAGTGCGCCTGGTATTCGGCGCCCTCGGCGACCCATTGCCGCAGCACCGCGATTTCCTGCTTCGAGAGATGCAGGTCCGATTTTCGCGGCGGCATCCGCTCGCCGGGGTCCGACGATTCGACGAGCAGGACGAGTTCGCTCTCCTCCGGCTTGCCGGGGACGATCGCGCGGACGCCGTCGAGTTCCGCGAGGGCCGCCTCGCGCACGTCGAGCCGGCGATCGGCTTTCCGCGATTGCGAATCCGGGCCGTGGCATTTGAAGCATTTGTCCGAGAGGATCGGCCGCACGTCGCGGTTGTATTCGAGCTTTGCGGGTGCCGCGTGGAGCGCGGTGGCGGCAAAGATCAGGATGACGACAGGTGTCTTCATGGCAGCAGGCTTTGTTCAACGACCTTCACGCCGGGGCCGGCGGATGAATCCCGCCTCGCCAGGCGGCATGGCGGCGCCGCGAGACGCCGGATGGAGACGAGGCGGCGTCAGGTAGAGGGTGATGCCTGGGGGGAGCATGGTCGCGAAGTGTAGTGCAGGGTTCTTTGAAGGACACGATCATTGATTCTCCGCATGGCCGAGTCGTAAAGCGCGAGATCGCGTCCGGGATCCGGTTCACGGCGTGCTCGCGGCAACTGGGAGAAGAGTGGAGCCTAGGGGGTTCGAACCCCTGACCTCCTGAATGCCATTCAGGCGCTCTACCAACTGAGCTAAGACCCCATTTTTGCGAGGGCGGGAAAGTGCCGCGCTCGAATCCGGGTGGCAAGTGGAAATTTGGGCCGCGCCAACCGCCCGCCGCGGTGAAATCAGCGTTCTCAAATAGAACCGTGGCCCGGACTGCCAATGTCCCACCGCTGATGCTGTCCTGCGTGATGCCTGAGCTTTACACAGATTTCCCGCCTCGCTCTGATCCCGAAAAAATGGCCGACGAGTTCCCCCGCGACTTCTGGGCGAAGACCGATGCGCACGGCCGCCCCGGTCTCGCTCGCGCTGCTCACGTTTCAAAAGTTCTACCCGCTCTACGGCGCGGGCTACAAGGGGCGCGGCCCGTGCGTCGATGGCAACATGCTGCACACGCTGCTGCGCGGCGCGAATCTCCAGCGCGCCATCCTGGCCAACTGCGTGGACGCGGAGACGATCGACGACGCGCTCGGCGGAATGGGCCGGCCGCTGTGGGAAAAGTGGCCCGCTTCACCCGGCGACAAGCCTGCGGTGGATAATGCGCGGCTCACTTATCTCGGACGGCTCGTGCCGCTGCATCGCACGCTCTGGATTTGCGAGGATCGCGCGCACGTCCTCATCGGGCAGGACGGGTGGGAGTATCCGAGCTTCGAGGAATATCAGGAGCCGACGGCGACGGTGATCGTCACGGCGAAGGAGGTGACGCGGCAGCTCTGGGCGTCGCTCAATCGGGCGATCTGGCGCGACCTGCACGCGCTCACGGTGCTGGGCAAGTCGGCCAATTCCAAAGCCGGCGCGCCGCTCGTTGTGCAATCGCATCAAGACCCGATGGCCGCCCGCCCGCTCGACATCTGGACCGGCGCGCTGGTGACCGACGGGAAGGCGAAGATCCTCGATACGATCGAGTCGGTCTTTCATCTCGAAAGCAGCCTCTTCACCGACACCGGACGCGGCCTCTACGAGCGCGGAGTTGCCTATGCGCAGACGCGGCTCGGTCATCTCCGCAATGCTGTGCGCACCTACGGCGAGGCGATGAAGAATGAATCGCCCGCGGTCGCTGCGGCTGAGCGGCACTCTGGCACGCGCTCGATCAGCAAAGCGGCGTGCTCCTGGAAATCGCGGGCGATCCCGCCATCGGCGACCTGATCTTCGGCGGCGCATCCGGCGATGCGTGGACGGCGCTCATCCGCGGAGCGCTCACCGCTGCCTACGAACACGCCTGCCCGCGCGATACGCCGCGGCAGATTGAAGCCTTTGCGCAGGGCCTGCGCGCGCTCCGCCCGCGCCTGCCAAAGCAAAGACGAAGAAACCCCCGAAGCCCGCAATGGCCATCTGACGCCGATACCCCCGCCGTTTTTTGCCGATGAACCTTTCACAACGCTCTCGCCGCTACCACTCCCTCAGTGCCGGAGGCACCGCGGAAATTAGCCGGTGGCGCAAGCCACCGGATCAACGGCCAAACGGATGTGCCACGGCAGGGGCGCTGGAACGGCGATGACACCGACGATTCCGCCGCCCCGCTGGGGCGGGATCCATGTTCACGCGATTCCGGTGGCTTTCGCCACCGGCTAATTTCCGCAGCGCCTCCGGTGCGTTCAGCGAGAGCGGAAGTTTAGCGAAGCCATCAAACTCCTCACCATGCCCCAGCCATCCATTCCCATTCCCCCGCCTGCCACATCCGGCCAGCCGCTCGACCGGCTCGTCCAGCTCCTCGTGAACCTCGAAGGTCCGCCACAGGATCGCGGCGCGCTCAGCGCCTTGCGCTCGTGGTGGCGGCCCGCCTCGCGCCATCTCGCCCTGCCGGTCATGGCCGATCTGCTCGCCCGCTCCGGCATCGGCACGGGGCGGCTTGACGATCCCGTCTGGACGGCGCTGCCCGCTCTCTTCGCGTGGTATCGCCGCCATGAATCCGGCGGGCGCACGAACTTCGGCACGACTTGCCGGCGCCTCGCGGGCGATCAGCGTGAGACCTTCGACACGCACTTCCGCCGCGTGCTCGCGGCCGAGGACATCGAGACGCTGGTGGGGATCATCCGGCGTCACCTGCTTCGCGCGGGTCAGGAGATCGCGCTCGATTACAAAAAGCTCGGAATCGACCTGCTCCAGTGGCGCAAATCTCCCGAGTCCGCGCGCGAGGTGAAGGTCCGCTGGGCGAAGGAATACTTCCGCGCTCCCGCCGAGGAACCCACGCCCGACGCGCCATGACCATGCACCTCACCGAAATCCAGCTCGGCTACGAAGCCGCCGTGAAAGCCGGGTTGCGCGACAACTATGCGTGGCATCAGAAAGTGTGGCTCTGCTTCCCCGACCGCAAAGACGCGGATCGCGATTTCCTCACGCGGCTCGATCCGCGCGACGGGCATTTCCGCCTGCTGCTCCTCTCCGCCGTCGAGCCGCAACGCCCGCCGTGGTGCCCCACCGATGCGTGGCGCAGCAAGGTGGTGCCGGAGGATTTCCTCGCGCACGCCGCGTATCGCTTCAGCCTCGTGGCGAATCCCACGCGCAAGCTCGCCATCCGCGACGAGACCGGTGCGCGGAAGAAAAACGCCCGCCGCGTTCCCATCGTGCATCGCGACGACACACCCGACCCGCACACCGGCAAGCTCCAGCCCGGCCTGCTCACCTGGCTCGCGCGCAAGGGCGGCGACCACGGCTTCGTCTTCGATCCCGCGCAGGTCCGCACCATTCCGCGCTCGCGGCAATACTTCATCAAGGTCGGACAGCTCGGTCTCCACACGGGCGTGGAATTTCAGGGGATGCTCCGCGTGACCGACCGCGAAAAACTCCGCCACGCCTTCTCCCACGGCATCGGCAGCGCCAAGGCGTTTGGCTTCGGGATGCTGGTCCTCGCGCCGCTATGAACTCAGAGGCGCCCTTC
>JBGSYE010000134.1:0-3764 GCA_041751075.1 Chthoniobacteraceae bacterium | reverse complement strand
GACATCGGCGAGTGGGAAGTGGTCGGGCCGATGACGGTGAGCGAAGATGGGATGTTTGTGAAAACGGATGCCGGTGTTAGCATCCGGCAGCCGGGGTGGCATGGGACGCAGCCGGGGAGTCAGGGGAATGGGCGCGTTTTTGATTGCAGCAGTGTCGGCGCGGCGTTCGCCGATGTCGGCCTGTCTTTCGCGGAAACTTCAACCAACATCGCACTGGGAACCTCCGACGTGCTGGGATTGGTAGCCGAAACTACGTTGGGCCGATTCCTCGGCGGAGTAGGCATCGGCTTGGACCTCGCGAGCTGTGTCAACGGGGGTAACCCATCCGACCCGCTGCTTGTTCGAGCAGCGCCCTGTGCTGGATTGGCTGTTGGCGTCGCGGCTCTCTTCGTGACCACCGGACCGGTGGCTGTGGCTTTAACTGTGGGTGGACTCGCGCTGACCGCGACTGAGATCTACACGAGCGACGTCAATCTAAAGGTTGCTTCGATCGAAGCGCAGATTGCGATGGAGAATTGTGTTCGCGCTCGCGGATTTGATGCGCAGCGGGAGCAGCAAGAACTGGAAGTCATTCGTCTCGCGCAGGCCGAGCTCACGGTGCGTGTCGATTCGGCCGTTGGGGAATTGCAGCATCAGCAGGGCGGTTACGTGAAACTAACGCAAGTCGGGGACGACATGCGTGCGCTCTCCGATCGCGTTGACCAACGCCGAAACCAGCCTGGCTTCGGATTGACGGAAGCTGAGTTGCAACGGTTCATCGATCAGGCGGAGGAAGTTGCCGAGGCATCGACACGCCGCTCGCGCCGGGCCGCTACCGCCTGCGCGCCGCCGCTCCCGCCGAAACAGGCTTTCGAGCGCGTTGTATCTCGAACGATTGCCGCCTCACGAAAGAACGCGTGTGAAAGTTCGTCGCCGCGGGACGCGCCGACCAACACGCGGGACGCGTATGCTACCCGGACCTCCCGCCATCCCTGTCCATCACTCCCTAGAGCGTGTCATTAACTTTTTGGAAACAGAGAATTGAGCATGAGGGAAATGAAAGCGAGCCAGTGCAGACCCGACAAAGTAGTAGCGAGCCGCTCGTAGTCGCGTGCGAGGCGACGAAAGCGCGCCGCCCAGGCGAAGGAGCGTTCGACCACCCAGCGTCGTGGCAACAGGACAAACCCACGCTTGGCTTGCGCAAGCTTGACGACTTCCAAACGCACTCCGTGCTGAGCGGCCGCGGCCTCCGGCTGCTCCCCAGTATAACCTTGGTCCACAAAAGCTACTTCCACTTTCTGGTCGGTAGCCTCCTGGACGGCCGCGGTCAGCTCGGCCACTTGAGCACGGTCTTGCTCGTTGGCTGCGGTCACTTTGAGCGCCAGCAAATGGCCCAAGGTATCGACCGCCGCATGCACCTTCGAGCCCTTGCGCCGCTTGTAACCGTCGTAGCCGGCGCGCGCCCCACTCCCTGGGGTCGATTGCAAGGTGCGGCTATCGTAAATGGCCGCAGAAGGCTCCTGCGCTTTGCCGTGGAGCAGCCGGAGAATGGCCCGCAGATCCTCGGCCATGGTCTCAAAGCAGCCCGCTTTGAACCAGCGCATGGCTTGCTGCTGAATCACATACCATGGCGGCAGATCATGGGGCATCTGCCGCCAAGGGCTACTGCCCCGGAGAAACCAGCGCAAGCCGTTGAAGACTTCCCGAAGAGCGAATTCTCGCTGCAACGCGTCCTCTTTCATCAAGGTCAGATACGGGGCACAAAACATCCATTCTTCATCAGTAACATCACTGGGATACGGTTTTCGCGGAGTTGGTTTTTTCGCAGGCATCCCAAGCTTTCCAGAGGAAGTGTCGCAAAATGTACAGTTCTAATTTCCATAAGACCGGGCCGGGAGTTAATTACACGCTCTAGCCGCGGCGAACTGCTCAGGAGTCGCATCGTGCGCGGGAAGGCATTGCTTGAGCGGAACGGCGAACGGACTGAGTTCCTGCGGGTCGCTCCGCAGGTGGCACACGGTCACTGACTCCGGCAGGATGGGGTTGAAGCGCACGCGCACTTTTTCTCCGATCAGCTCGCCGAGCCGGTTGCTGTCGCAGTACTCCAATTCCTCCCCTCCAACCCGAATGCGCAATCCGTCGCCGCGCACCGTCGCGTCCGTCGAATCGGTGTAGAGGAGATGGGCGAGGCACTCCGGCAGCACCGTGTGAAACTGTCGCCACCGGCTCTGCCACTCTTCTTCTGGCGAGGTTCCACGATGGCGTTTGCCGCGCATGGGCTCGCGCTTCAGCGTGTTCATTGCGCTCTCGATCTCTTGCGCGAGCTGCGCGTGACTGAGGAACGCCTCGGCGGGGTCGAAGTCCGCTTTCACCGGCTGCCCCACGCGCTTCAACTTTGCCAGCGCGCGCCGTGTGGACTCGGGACAGTCGCGCCGCTCGTCACGGCCCGCAAAGCCCGGCAGGTGTTCCATCTGGTTTTGCAGTCTGCCGATGTAGTTTTCGCACACGCCCTTTGCCTGGGCGCTGGTCGCGTGATGGATTCGGAGTTGACGGCCCTGGCCGGCAAAACCCGTGGACACGCGCGCCTGCCACCCGACGAGCGCATTGGCAAGATTCAGCGCCTTCCAGATGCCGCGCTCCAGGACGAACCGGCGATGGGGCAGGCCGATTCAGGGTTCATGCAAACCCTCGCCATGAGGGTGAGGATGTCGCGCGAATTGTAAGAGCGGCGCGGGATGAGCGCGAAGCCGAGCGGGTAATCCGTGCTTTCATCAATCACCGGGAGGAACTGCCCGCGCGTGACATTGAACCTGCGCCCCTCGAACTCGAACTCCCCATCTTCGCAGTAGTGGTAGAAGTACGCGTTCTGCGTCACGTCATCACTCGTGAAGGCGTCGCCAGCCATCACGCCGGACCAATCGCGAGAGTTCCGCGGCCCGGCCTTCCGTGCCGCCTTTGGCCCCTGCGCGAGCGCATCTGTGGCGGCCGTCATCGCGCGCACGACGGCCATCACAGCCGTCGGGACGCGGCTCTTCTCGCTGCGCACATCGTAGGCCGAAAAGTAAGTGCGGAAATCGAGGGTGAACTTCTCACCGTTTGGCGCGGTGCCGAGATACAGCGCTCGCCAGGCTTGCGCAATCCGCCCGCTCCAACTGCGCGCGAGTCCGGCGAGCATCTCGATATTTTCCTCCCACTGCGGAGCCCGGCGACGGTGCCCGGATTTTTCCGCACGGCGATCGAGCACCGGGCCATCTGCGGCGAGCTTGCGATCGAGGTTGCGCGACATGGCCGCGCGGGTCTTGCCGAGGCGGGGCAGGGCGCTTTCCAGCCATGCCAGGAGCGGCTCGTGCAGCTCGCGGGCTGCGTGGCCGGCTTCCACTTGCTCATGCCAGAAGGTGACGACGCCGCGCCAGCAATAGGCGATCTCCGCGGCGCTGGGGTTGCCGCGGTCGGCGCATCCTTTGAAGTGGGTGTCGAGTGCCTCGAATTGAATGCGGTGAGCGAGTGAAGCGGCGCCAGGTGAGGCCGGGCGAGGGGAGTCGGCGAGGTAGAGGTCGAGCCGATCGAAGCCACGCCGGCCCCCGTCGCGATCGAGGGTGCGGGCGATGAGTTTGCGGAGGTAGCGATCCGAGACGCTCCGGCCAAAGGCGGCGAGGTAGTCGGGCGCGGCGAATTCCTCGCGCTGCTTCATCGTGGCGGGCTCGGGAAGTTCGACGGCCCGCTTGAGCGCGGCTTGCAGGCGGCGCGCGGTCTCGATTTCTTCGGGATGAATCCGGTTGAGGGGC
>JBGSYE010000133.1:0-3420 GCA_041751075.1 Chthoniobacteraceae bacterium | reverse complement strand
CACGGGCTGGTGGACAGCGCGCTGGCGCGGCGGCAGTCGGAGGCGTTGGCGGAGATCACCGGCGGGTGTTTCTGCTGCCGGCTGGATGAGTTGCAAGCCGTCGTGGCTCGGCTTTCGCGCAGGCGGATCGGACGGTCTTCGGGCTGCAATGCGCCCTCGACCTGCTGGAGCAGCTCCCCATGGTGCGCGCCGGAGAATACGGGGCGATGGGCAACTCGCTCGGCGGGGCGGAGGCGATGCGCCTGATGGCGGCGGATCTGCGGATCAAGGCCGTGGTCGCCTCCACAGGAACCAGCCCGCAGGCCACCAATATCTATCGGCTCGTCGGCAAGCAAAAGGGCGCCCGCGCCAACTTCGACGCCATCGTCAGGAAGACCGGTCGCGTCCCCTATGAGATCACCGATTTGCTGGCCCTCTGCGCGCCCCGCGCGCTGATGGTGCTGGAGCCGTTCGATGATCCCTACAATCCCGACGTGGGCGCGACCTTCTCCGCCGTCCGCAACGCCTGGATGGTCTGGAACCTCCTTGGAGAGCCCAGGAAAGTTTCGCTCCTCGTCCACGGCGACGGACACGACACCGTCGATGAAGTGCGCGACACGGCCTACGGCTGGATCGCGCGCTGGCTTCCCATCAAAGCCCCTTGAAGAACTCTGAGCCTGATCGGCATCCTTCCCGGCATGAAACTAAAGTGCGATCGCCCGCTGAAAATCCCCGCATGTTTCCAAACCGCGCCGTTTAAGTCGTTACTTCCTAACTTATGAAACCGACCCGCCGGCACTTCATCCAAACCGCCGGCCTCAGCGCCGCATTTTTCGCCACACCCGGAGCCTTTGCCGAGGCATTGGTGCAGACGCCCAAAGTCGGTTTCGGTCCGTTTTACCCCGACCATCTGCCGCTCGATACGGACAACGATTTGATTCTGATCAATGACGGCACCACGCCGGCGATCGGCGAGGTCAGCTATGTCAGCGGGCGCGTGCTCGGGCCGGATGGCGAGCCGATCCGCAATGCCGTCGTGGAAATCTGGCAGGCCGATGCGAGCGGCACTTACATCCACAGCCAGAGCGGCGGCGACAAGGCAAAGGCGGACAAAAACTTTCAGGGCTACGGGCGCTTCCTCACCGGGAGCAGCGGCGAGTATCTCTTCCGCACGCTCAAGCCCATCGGCTACCCCGGCCGCTGCCCGCACATCCACTACGCGGTGGGCGTGAAAGGCCGGGAGAAATGGACCACCGAACTCCAGATCAAAGACCACCCGCTCAATGCTGCTGATGTCGTGACGCGAAGCGTGAAGAATCCCGAGGCACTGTGCGCGGAATTTACCCCGCTCCCTGGCGCGAAGGCGGGCGAGCTCGCGGCGAAGTTCGACTTGGTGATGGGTTTCACGCCGGAAATTTGAGGCGGCCTTTCTCACCAAACCCACACCCGACTCATCCTTTTCTCACTCATACCCACTGATGAAAAAGCACTGCTCACTCACTCTCCTGTTGATCTCCCTCTGCCTTCCCATTTTCGCCCAGCAGGCAGCGCCACCGCCGGCGCCCCGGCCTGCACGAGTCATCTCGCCGGAGGTGAAGGCGGATCACAGCGTCACCTTTCGCATCAAGGCTCCGAACGCAAACGACGTGTCCGTGCGCGGGCAGTGGACGAAGGAACCGCAGCCACTCACGCGCGGTGACGATGGCGTCTGGTCCGTCGCCGCTGGCCCGATCCCCGCGGGTGTTTGGGAATACAGCTTCAGCGTGGATGGCCTGACTATGCTCGATCCCGGCAACCCTGCGCTGAAGCCGATGCGCGAGCCACGCGCGAGCATCCTGCATCTGGCGGATTCGCCGCCGCAGCCGTGGGACTTTCAGGACGTGCCGCATGGCGCCGTGCATCAGCACAGCTACCTCTCAAAGGTGCTGAATCGACCGCGCGAGTTGCGAGTCTATACGCCGCCGGGTTACGAGACAGACAGCGCGGCGAAGTATCCGCTGCTCGTCCTCCAGCATGGCTCTGGCGACAATGAGCAGACATGGGTCGCGCATGGCAAAGCGCATTGGATTCTCGACAGCCTGATTGCCGCCGGCAAAGCCCGCCCGATGATCGTGGGGATGCTGGATGGCCACCCTCTCGGCGCGATCTCCCGCGAGGAAGCCGCAAAATATGGATCGGCGATGGACGCTTTCCGCCGCGAGCTTTTCGAGGACGCGCTGCCGCTCATCGAGAGCCGCTACCGCGTGGAAAAGGATGCCGCTCAGCGTGGCATCGTGGGTCTGAGCATGGGCGGCGGCCAATCGCTCACCGTGGGGCTGGGAAATCTCGACCGCTTTTCATGGGTCGGCTCCTTCAGCGGTGTGCCGCCGGACGAAGCCGTCGCGAAAGCTGTGTATGCCGATGCCGCCGGCACGAATGCCAAACTGCGTCTGCTCTGGATCGGCGTCGGGAAGGACGATTTTCTGCGCCAGCGCAATGAGGGTTTCGTCGCGAAGCTCAATGAGAGCGGCATCCACCACGAGTGGCATCTCACCGAAGGAGCGCACTCATGGCCCGTCTGGAGGCAGTATCTCGCCGATTTCCTCCCACTGCTTTTTCAAGCTGAGAAGCCGTGACCAACCCCTTTTCAGCTTCCATGGATTTTTCCCGCCTGCTCCCGCTCCTCATTTTCGCCCTCGCCGCCGCCGCGCATGCCGCCGAGGCGCGCCAGCCGAACGTCCTTTTCATCATCGCGGACGACATGCGCAATGACGCGGCGTGCTTTGGAAATCCCGCCGTCAAGACGCCGGCGCTCGACCGGCTCGCCGGGCGCGGCGTGGCATTTCAGCGCGCGTATTGCCAGATTGCCTGGTGCAATCCCTCGCGCGTTTCCTTTCTCGCCGGACTGCGGCCGGACACCACGCGCGTCTTCGATCTGGGGACGCGACCCGACGCTTTTCTCGGCGACCGCGCCGCGTTTTTGCCTCAGCATTTCAAGGCGAATGGATACTGGACCGCGCGCGTCGGGAAGATTTACCACGAGTCGCCGGGGCAGGGAAAATGGCCCGACGATCCGCGCTCGTGGGATGTGAGCGATGGCGGCCACGGCGCGTGGCCGAAGACGATCGACAAGACGAAGATCATTCACGGACGCGGCACACGCGGCGATTTCGTCACTTACACCAGCTTCGACGTGCCGGAGGAAACGACGCCCGAATTCAAGACCGGCACGCGCGGCGTCGAGCTGCTCGAGAGGGGGGCGAAGGCGGACAAGCCGTTCTTTGTCGCGGTCGGTTTTCACAAGCCGCAACTGCCGTGGATGGCGCCGAAGAAATACTTCGACCTCTACGATCCGGCGAAAATCGCGCTCACGCCCGAGCCGCCGATCGCAGAGCAACGCATCCCCGCCGCCGCGGGCGTGGGCAACCCCGCCCAGCCGCCGGTTTCCGACGCCGACCGGCG
>JBGSYE010000132.1:0-5170 GCA_041751075.1 Chthoniobacteraceae bacterium | reverse complement strand
AGGCCACTCGCTTTCCCAGCGCCTGGATTGGCGAGTGGCCTGACGGCACACTCGCTCTACTTCCCGCTCAGCCCAAACGCTTCATGCACCAGATTTGCCGCTTCGGTGATCTTGCCCTCTTCGATGATGACTGCGGTCTTGATCTCGCTGGTGGAGATCATCTGGATATTGATGCCGCCATTGCTGAGCGCGGCAAACATCTTCGCCGCGACGCCGCTGTGCGAACGCATGCCGATGCCGACGATGCTCAGCTTCGCGATGCCGTCCTGGGTCTCGATCCTCCGGGCGCCGATTTCTTTCACCACGGGTTCGAGCACCTTCGACGCTCTCGGGAGGTCGTCCTTGCTCAGGGTGAAAGAAATGTCGTTCGCGTCGCCGACGCTCTCGCTCTGCACGATCATATCGACGCTGAGATTGGCGCTGGCGAGCGCGGTGAAGATTTTCGCGGCATTGCCAGGACGATCTGGAATCTGGCGCATGGTGAATTTCGCCTGGTTCTTCTCGATGCTGACGCCACGGACGACGACGTTTTCCATATTCCTGGTTTCCTCTTTAACGGTGGTTCCTGGGTGGTGGTTGAAAGAGCTGCGGACTTCAAAGACGACGCCGAATTTCTTGGCGAACTCGACCGAGCGCGACTGCATGACCTTCGATCCGCTCGAAGCCATCTCGAGCATCTCATCGTAGCTGATCTCTTCGATCTTCGTGGCAGTGGGGACGACGCGCGGGTCGCAGGTATAGACACCGTCCACATCCGTGTAGATCTGGCAGACGGTGGCCTTGATCGCGGCGGCGATGGCGATGGCGGTGAGATCGCTGCCGCCGCGGCCGAGCGTGGTGATGCGCCCGTCGCTGGTCTCGCCCTGGAAGCCCGCGACGATCACGATGTTCCCGTCGTCGAGATGCTCGTGGACCTGCTTCGGCGTGATGTTTGCGATCTTGGCCCTGGTGTGGACCCCGTCGGTGATGATGCCAGCCTGCGCGCCGGTGAGGCTCACCGCTTTGCGGTCCATGGCATTGATGGCCATGGCCGTGAGCGCGATGGTCGTCTGCTCTCCGGTGGCGAGCAGCACATCCATCTCGCGCTCGCTCGGCGAGGAGGACACGTCCTTCGCCAGCTTGATAAGCCCATCGGTCACGCCGCTCATCGCGGAGACCACGACGACGACCTGGTGCCCGGCGTCCTGCGTCTCGATCACCCGCCGGGCGACATTCTTGATGCGCTCGGGGGTGCCGACGGAGGTGCCGCCGTATTTCTGGACGATCAGGCTCATGGAGGAAAAGGGCGCGAATTTGGCCGGAAAATTCCAAGAACCAAGAGCCAAATTCCAAGTAAGGACCAGGATTCAAAGGCCAGGTTTCAAGGAAGCGCGCCGAACGTCCGGGCGCACTTGAAATTTGAACTCTGAACCCTGGCTCTTACCATGATTTTGGTACCTGGCTCCTGGCACTTCCGCTCAGATCAATGCCTTGAGCGCCTGGCGCACGAGCACCTCCACTTCCCGTCCGCCCCGTTCCCACGCCTGTTTCACCGCCTTGTGCGCATCGACTTGCTTGTAGCCGAGCGAGATCAGCGCGAGCACGGCGTCGTTCACCTGCGCCTCCTCGGGCGTCGGCGCGTGCGCGGCGCTGGCGGCTTCCCATGCGGCGGCGACTCCGACCTTGTCCTTGAGTTCGACGATGATGCGCTCGGCGGTTTTTTTCCCGATGCCTCTGCTCCGGGCGAGCAGCCCCGCGTCGCCGGCGACCACGGCGGCTTTGAAGTTCGCGACCGTCGTGCCGCTGAGCACGTCGAGCGCGGTCTTCGGCCCGATGCCGGAGACATTCGCGACGAGGAGCCGGAAGAGGTCCCGCTCCGCGTGCGACATGAAGCCGAAGAGCACATGCGCGTCTTCGCGGACCTGGAGGTGCGTGAGGATTTTAATCGGCTGGCCCACGAGCGGGAGCCGGTCGAAACTCGAAAGCGGAATCGCCACATGATAGCCGACCCCATTCACCCCCACGACGACATGCGTCGGCAGCGCCTCGACGAGAGTGCCTTCGAGAAAGGTGATCATGGCCGCGACGATAGGAGCGGGGGTCGCCGTGCAAAGGGCAAACTGACGCCGCGACCCTGGAGTTTGATTCCCGGCCTCTGGATGCTTCTCGCCGGCCCGCCGCTGCGAGCCGACGAGGCTTGGCGCGTGTGGCTCGAGCCAAAGCTGATGAGTCCACCCATCGCCAATCCGGTCGTGGGCTCCGAGAGAATCCTGTTCACGGCAGGAACCCTGCAGGACGGCATGCTCACCACCTACACCGTGGCGGAGTTTGCGGCCTTGAAAATGGATTGGCCGGAATTCATGGCCCGCGCGCAACGAAACGCCGCTGCGGATCTCGCGACACTCAAGCCACGCTACGTCCGCAACCGCCGGCAGGTGATCGAATACGCGGCGCTGGAATCCGACCGGCCGATCGTGGCGAGCGCCGTGCTCGCGCCGGGGCTGCTCGGCCTCTTCGCCGAGACCCTCGGCGAGTCCGTGCTGCTCGTGGTGCCAAACCGATCGACCGCCTTCGTCTTCCCCGCACTGGCCGGAAACCATCGCGACTACTGGCCGATGATCTTCGAGGCGTACCGCGCGACGCCCTATCCAGTGAGCGTGGAGGTCTTCGAACTCAGCGCGAAGGGCCTGCGTGCCGTGGGCGTCTATCGGGAGCCGTGAAGGGAAGCGGGGCGCAGTGAGTGGAAGACGCCCGCTCAGGGTTTGTCGGGGCGCGGCAGGTAGGGGCCGATGATGTCGCGCCAGAGACGGTAACCCTCGGCATTCATGTGCAGCCGATCCTCGCGGAAGATGTGGGGCAGCGGCAGTCCGTCTGCGCCGAGCATGCGGGGGAAGACGTCGATGAAATGCGTGCGGGGATGCTTTTGCAGAAAGGCTTCGATGGCCTCGTTCGTGGCTTTCACCTGCTCGACTTGCGCCCAGCGCTTGGGGTTGCCCGCGATCGAGATGGCCGCGATCTCCGCCTGCGGCAGTGCGGTGCGGATCCTGGAGAAAAACGCGCGGAAGTCCGCGGTCACCTGTTCTGGTGACTTGCCGGCGTTGAGGTCGTTGCCGCCCGCATAGAGCACGACCATGCGTGGCGCGTAGGGGATGACGATGCGATCCGCGAAACGCTCGTTGTCCACGATCAGCGAGCCGCCAAAGCCGCGATTGAGCACGCGATGATGCGGAAAATCCTCGGCCAGAGTGGTCCACATGCGGATGCTCGAGCTTCCGATAAAGACGATGCCGCCCGGCTCCGGCGGGTGCTCGCGATCCTGTGCTTCGTAGGCGGCGATCTCCTTCTCCCATTTCGCGAAGCCTTTTGCGGGCGGCGTCTCGGCCGATTGCGCGACGAGGCGGGAGGGCGCGAGACAGTGCAGGCTGAGGAGCAAGGCGGGGAGGAGCAGGAGACGATACATGGGTCTGGGGGGTGGGCGGGGTTAGATGCCGTTCGGATTGAAAAGGAAGCGAGCGTAGAGGTAGGCCATCACTTCCGCCAGCATGCCGCGCACGCCGACGCTGGTCGTCCACCAGGGTTTGAGATTCGTGCCGGGCTCTTCGAGCGCGGTGATGCCGATGGTGGCGCCGGGACCGAAGGCGCGCTCAAAAAGCAACCGGCTGCGCCGCGCATGGAGGCCCATGGAGAGCACGTTCACGTTGTTCGTCGGGAGATCGTGACGCTGCAGCCACGCCTTGAGCGCGAGTGCCGAGGCGTAGGTGCGATCCTTTTCCACCTCCGGCGCGGGCACCGAGTGGACCCGATCCACGGCGACACCCATCCGCTCGAGCGTCGCTTCGCCGAATTCCGCGAAGGTCTTAAACTCGGAGAAGACCGCCCCTTTCTCGATCGGGCCGCCGGTGACCAGGAAAGTCGAATACGGATGCCGGCGGAACTCATCGATCGCCATCGCCATCGCATAATCGCTGGCCCAGCCTTCGATCACGAGCACCCCGCCCGGACTCGGCTCCGTGACCGCGAGGAAGGGATAGGCATTGCGGATGAAGAAGACGACGACCGCAGCCGCGAGGACGAATCCGACGAGCAGGCCGCGCCACGTCGGCACCACACATTCACGGCGCTGGAAAAGGCCGAGGAGCAGTCGGCGGTCATGCATCGCGCGGATATAGCGCCGCGGCGCCGGCGCCGGCGAGGAGAAACCCCCACGTAGAGCGAGTGTGGCGACAGCCCACTCGCTATCGGTGCGTGCCGGAGAAGCGAGGCTTGTCGGCACACTCGCTCTACACCCGCTCCAAGCGCCAGCCCGGCGCCTGGCCGCGTTTGAGTTCCAGCCACGCAAAGCTCGCCGGCGCGCCGCGATTGGGCCGGGTGATGCAGCCCGGATTGTAGCATTGCGTGGTGCCGACACGCTCGTTGCGCGGCACATGAGTGTGGCCATGCAGCAGCAGGTCCGCGGTCGGCGGCGGGAATCGCGGCGGGATGTGGGTGAGGAAGACGCGAAAGCCTTCGACTTCAAACTCGAGCGCCAGCGGCCAGTCGGGGCAGCTATCGCAGTTCCCCCGCACCACCCGCACCGGCGGTCCGATCCGCCGCACCGCTGCGAGCACCCCTTCATCACACACATCCCCGAGGTGCCAGATTTCATCCGCACCAGCGATCGCCGTGCATACCGAATCCGGCAGGCGATCGTGCGTGTCAGCGATGACGGCGATGCGCATGAAAATGATGAATCTTGAATTCTGAACGGGCGGCACGCGCTCACTCAAAATTCGCTTCACTGTTTGCGCGCGCTCGACTGGATCAAAAACGAATTCTGGATCACGTCGCGCACCCGCTCCGGGGTCAGCACTTTCTTCGTCTGGTAG
Source organism: Chthoniobacteraceae bacterium (assembly GCA_041751075.1). Classification (GTDB taxonomy): domain Bacteria; phylum Verrucomicrobiota; class Verrucomicrobiia; order Chthoniobacterales; family Chthoniobacteraceae; genus JANNXQ01. The sequence goes on along the minus strand of JBGSYE010000132.1, from coordinate 326 downwards.
TCGATGTTCCCGTCGCGGCCGATGATCGCGATGTTGAAATCATCGGCCACGCCGAATGCGTCGGCGACCGCGTCGCCATCGGTGGCGACGGCGAAGGGAATGTTCGACTCGATCGGCCCCTGGCCTTCGCGCAGCGCGGCGATGAAGACGACCTCCTTGCTGGCAAACTGCTGGTAGATCTCGCGCAGATACTTGAGCTGCTTCCTGAAGTCCTTTTCGCGCGGCGAACTCGCGATGAGCAGCACCACCGCCTGCCCGCGCAGGCTCCGCAGCGAGCGGGCCTTGCCCACTCCGGGAAAGGTGAAATCCGGCGCCAGGCGGACGAC
>JBGSYE010000131.1:0-3255 GCA_041751075.1 Chthoniobacteraceae bacterium | reverse complement strand
GTGAAGCGCACGAAGCGGGCGTCTTCCATGCCGTTGCTTTCGTTCGACGAAACGGGGAAAATGATGCGCTCGGAGACGGCGACGCTGGGTGCGAAGTGGACTTCGTAATTCGACTCCGCGAGCCAGCGGACACACTCGCTCGTGCGTTGCACTTCGCGCGGGAGCGGACCGGATTCACTGGAGGCGTGACGCATCGAGGATTCAAGTTCGCTGAGGGTGAAGTCCTTTTGCAGCGAGCGCATGACTTCCGTGGACCATTCGTTTTCAAATCCCATCTCCATCAACTTATGCAGGAACACGCTCTTGCGGTAAGTCGGGTTCGGATTCAGCGCGGGCGCGGTGACAAAACGCGAAGGCTCGTCCAGCGCGATGGAGTGATCGGCCTGGATGACGCCGGTGCGGAATTCGATGGAAGAGATGTGCCCTTCACCCGTGGCGCGCAGGCTCATGATGAAACGCAGCGCACCCTCGGCGATGCCGGACTGGTCCGGGTGCGCGACGATGGAGGGATTGAAAAGCGCGGCGGATTCGAGCGCGTATTCCCCAGAGAATAGCGCGCCGAGGTAAAGCTGGCGCGCCTCGGAAAGTGGCTGCCCGGTGAAAACGTGCGCGCGCACCCGCTCGAAATTGTGCCGCCAGATGCTGCGCAGATCCACATGGCGATCGCCGAAGTCGGCGAGCACGGCAGCGAGCTGGGTCTCGGCCTCGGACTCGCTAAGCGCGAGGGCGCGTCCGATGACGTTCACGATGCGCGCGGGGTCGGACGGGATGAATGGCCGGATAAGAACGCGTGCGCTGTTCGGACGCAGGGTGATGCCGGAAGGGTGCAGGGTCAGGCGGCGCATGGTTGGAGGAGGCGAATCTGGCCGGCGGCGGTGCCGGCGATTTCGGTGCGAGAGAGGTAGTAGGCGAGGCTCGATTCGGCGCCTTGGTTTTGGTTGAGGTGGTCCTGTAGCAGCGCATCGCGGCAGCCGCCGGTGCGCTCGTCGTAGAGCGGCTGGCCGAGATCGTTGCGGCCGAGGAACCAGTCGAAGCAGCGCTGGGCGGCGCGCTGCCAGAATTCATCGCGGCTCACGGCGTGGGCCTCGAGACATGCGGAGAGGGTGGCATGGGCCTCCAGCGGCTGCTGATCGAACCGCGCGCGCTGGCCGCCCTGCCGCCAAAAGCCATGGCAGCCGATGGGGGTGAAGTGCCCGCCTTCCGCCGTCTGCGCCTCGACCAGCCAGCGCAGCGACGAGAGGCCGATGTCGAGCATCTCGCCGTTCGATGTCCAGTGGCCGCTGAGGATGAGCGCGTGCGAGAGCTTCGCATTGTCGTAAGTCGCGACCCGCTCGAACCACTGCCAGCCGGGCGAGGAATTTGCGCGATAGAGCCCGGCGAGCTGCCCCGCGAGCACGTCGCGCATCTGGCTCACCACGCGGTCCCCGGCAAAGGTGCGGAGGTACTCGTGGATGGAGAGGAGCGCAAAGGCCCACGCCCGCGGCGAGCTGAAGCGCGCGACCGGCGGGAGCCCGCGCTGGAAGAGCAGCGCGCAGAGATTGCGATGCCCCTGATCGTGCGAACGCCCAAGCGCCGTGCCCACGGCCCACAGCGCGCGCGCATGGCTGTCCTCGGAGCCCGCGCGTTCGATCCACTCGCGGTGATGATTCATAAAGTTGCGAAAGCGGCAGGTATTCGCGTCAAAGGCATACCAGAGGAAGGCGAGGTAACTGCTGGCCAGCCGCTCGATCTCCGGCTGCGGCGCGGTGTCCTCCTGCAGCAGCACGGTGAGGATGAAGGCGCGCGCGTTATCGTCCGTGCAGTATCCTTCGTGGTAGTTCGGCACGTTGTAGATCGCGTGCTGAAAGATGCCGGTGTGATCGCTCATCTTATAGAGGTGATCGAGCTTCAGCGCGGGCATCGGGTAATTCGCGTTTTCGATCTTCCGCTCCGCCACGGTCTCGATGGATGGCACGCTGAGACTCGCCCGCGCGCGCTCAAAGCTCTCCATGTAACGCTGAGCCACGACCGGCCAGATCATCTCGCGGCCGGCCTTCCACGCGCGCTTGCGCATCGCCGTCATGAGCGTGGGATTCGAGAGGAAATGATTCACGCCCTCCGCGATCGCGCCGGAGTCGCGGAAGGGAACGAGCACGCCGCGTTCACCCGCGAGCAACTCCTGCGCATGCCAGTAGGGCGTGGAGATGACCGCCTTTCCCGCGCCGAAGGTATAAGCCAGCGTGCCGGAGGTCACCTGCGCCTCGTTGAGATACGGCGTGATGTAGATGTCCGCTGCGCCGATGAATTCCTTCAACTCGTCGATGGAGACAAAGCGGTCGTGAAAGATCACCTGTTTCGCCACGCCGCGTTCCTCCGCGAGCTTCTCCAGTCGGCGGCGATAAGCTTCCCCCTCATGCGCGAGCAAGTGTGGATGCGTCGCTCCGAGCACGAGATAGACGATGTTCGGATGCCGCTTGAGGATCGCGGGCAGCGCTTCAATCACATACTCGATGCCCTTGTTCGGCGAGAGCAGGCCGAAGGTCAGCAGCACCGTCTTTCCCTCCACGCCGAAGACGTCCTTGAAGAAGTTCGAGTCGATGAACGGCATGTCGATCACGCCGTGGGGAATGAGATCGATCTTCGCCGGATCGACGCCGTAGATCGTCTCCAGCATCCGCTGCCCACGTTCGGCCATGACGATGAAGCGATTCGAAAGCAGGTCGAGCTGCTCCATCACCATCCGTTGATCCGCGTTTGGCTCGCTGAGCACGGTGTGCAGTGTCGTGACCACCGGCATCCGCACGGTGCGGAGAAACTCCAGCAGATGGCTGCCCGCCGGCCCGCCATAGATCCCGAATTCATGCTGCACGGAGACCACTTCGACGTTGTTGATGTTGAGGAAGCCAGCGGCGCGCCGATACGAGTCCAGTTCGCGTTCGTCCATTTCAAAGCGCACCCGCTCCGGATAGTCGTAGCCCTCCACGCGATCATTGACGGAGCCGACGATGCACTGCGTCTCCGGGAATTCGGCGGCAACCGCTTCGCAGATATCCGCCGTGAAGGTCGCGATGCCGCAGCGCCGCGGGACGTAATCGCCGAGGAAGGCGATGTTTTTGGTTTTCGGTGGCTGTTCCATGGCGTCGGGATCGAAGAGATTTCGAGCGCCTCACGATGGCAGCGACGAGTCACCCGCGATGCAGCGGGCAGTCCTGGACGAAACCTCGGTAGCTTCCGGGCGGCACCGCAACTGGTCAACCCGCATCATTTTCCACGGTG
>JBGSYE010000130.1:0-8344 GCA_041751075.1 Chthoniobacteraceae bacterium | reverse complement strand
CTTCTGTTTGGTCTGCTCGGTGATCTGCTTCGCGGCGTCTTCGCGCAGTTGCTGGACTTCCTCAGGGCTCGCGGGCGTCAGCTCGCTGACGATTTTTTTCAGCGCCTGGGCCACGTTCACCTGCACCAGGATGAGGATGATCATGAGCACGCCGACCACGTTGGTCAGGGTGTCCATGAGCGAATCCATATTCGCTCCCGAAGCTCGTTCCATTTTACGCCGGGCCATGGGAGGGGGAGGGCGAAAAACATCCAACATCCAACATCCAACATCCAACATCCAATGGCCGACGCCGCGCCTCCACGGTCGTTGGATGTTGGATGTTGGATGTTGGATGTTGGATGTCCATCACGGCTTGGGTTGCTGAAAACGCGACAGGTCCACCTCGCCTTGGCCGATGAGCGGGACCTTGCCGGTCTTGACGTTGAATTTCGATTCGGCCCAGCCGGCGGCGCGATTGTAAGAGCCGAGGCCATCTTCGCGGAGGAGGAAGAGGATGACGCTGCGCGGATCGGCGGCCACGGTCTTGAGATACTCGTCGTAGGCGGCATCGACGCCGATGCTGGCGTTGCTGATGCGCTGCGGCGCGGCTCCCGGCTGATGGAGGACGATGCCGCCGGCGTTGCACTCGACGAAATGCAACTGCGACTCCCCGAGCACGGTGCCGCCGGTGGGCTGCACGACGACGGTCGGCTTCGCGTCGATGTTCTTTTTCCGCGCGACGATCTCCGCCGTGAGTTTCGCGATCTCGGCTTTGATCGGCGGCGCCTCCTTCTTCATGGCCTCGAGCTGGAGGAGGATGTTTTCGAGCTGCTTTTGCAGTTCCGCATTGGTCTCCTCGATCTCCTTTTTGTCCGCGTCTGTAGCGCTGAGGCGTTTCCGCAGGAGCACGAATCTCTCCTGCTTTTGCTTCAGCTCCTCGGCGAGTTGCTGGGCGGGCTCGACGACGGCTTTGATGTCGGTGTGCGCCTTTTCCCGCTCGGCAATTTCGCGCCGGAGCTTGTCCGCCTCGCGAGCACGCACGACTTCCTCGAGGCTGCGCCCATCGGCCATCGAGCTCTGCACCACGGTGAGGATCACGATGAGCACCACGAGCGCCCCGATGAGGCACACAAGGATGCTCAGGAAGGGGAAGAGCGAAATCTCGGGATCGCTGCGGGTGCGGGCCTGGGCCATGGGTTAGGTGAACGTTGGGTCCGCACGGAGCGGACGGGGGGAAACATCCAACATCCAACATTCAACATCCAACGTCCAATGGCGGACGGGCTCCGATCCAGCGCCCACTGGATGTTGGATGTTGGATGTTGGGTGTTGGATGTTTCCCCGCGCTTTCATGGCGAGTTACTTCTTCCTCCCAAACAATCCCCGGCTCTTTGGAGCTTCGCGGATGCGGATTTGTTTTTCGCCGAGGGTGGTGAGCGCCTTGTTCAGACCGTCGATGCCGTTCGCGAGCGTGGAGACGTAGCTCTCCACGGTCTTCGCGCTGGCGGTCACGGAGTCGCAGGTCTGATGCATCATCTCCTTGAGCGCGTCGCCGAACTGCGCTTCGACGGTGTGCTGATGTTGCTGCGCGCGCGCCTCGAGTCCGCCCGCGGCTTCCTGCACCACGGCTGTGACCGCGCGGATGTCTTCCACGAGCCGCTGCTGGCCATTCGCAAAGTCCGTGAGCAATTGCGCGAAGGACGCGGGGTTCTGGACCAGCTCGCTCATTTTCCCGCCGGAGGCTCCGCCGTCATTCAGGAGCGGGAGCAGCTTCTCGTTGCAGAAGGCGTCGATCTCATTCAGGCAATCCTCCTCGGTCTTCTGCATGGTGCTCATCGGGAAGATGAGGAACATGCTCAGGACGAGGCCGAGCAGCGTGGTATTGAAGGCGGTGGCGAGACCCGAGGTGATCGAGCCCACGGAGGTCTTGAGCTGATCCATGTCCGTGAGATCCACGGTGCCGAAGGCAGCCATGGCGAAGGACAGACCGAGCACCGTGCCGATGAAGCCGAGGATCGGGATGGCCCAGAGGAAGACCTTGAGCAGCGCGTAGCTGCCGGCGATCCGGTTCGCGTCGATGGCCGATTGTCCCTCGAGCGCGGCGGCGACTTCGCCGTTGTTGTTGCGCACCTCGAAAAGCTCGAGGCCCTTGCGGATGCGATTCACCATCATGCTGTCGCGCGAGCGTTCCGGCAGGCGGTAGAGGTGGTCGATGAAGTTGCCGACGTTGGCCGCATTGATGTCCACGCCGACGGACTTCGGCAGCACATCCAGGAGCAGGGCGTCCCGCTGGTGCTTCGTCTTCTGCCACTTCAGATAGAGGATGCCGAGGCCCCAGAAGAAGAGGAAAAACTCGAGGAAGTTCACCCAGCCGCCCGACCAGAAGACGACGCCGACGAAGGTATTCTTGATCAGGAAGAAGATGCCGACGACCACGGCCATCGCCGCCATGCCAAGGCCGAGTGCGAGCAGGAGGGACACATTCGCCGGATCGGTTTCCGGCCAGCCCCCGCGCTTGTGCTCCGCGCCGAGCCCGAGCCCCGCGCCCGTCGCCTGCGGGAGTCCGCTGGGGATCTGAATTTTCCCCCCGCAGCCAGGGCAGTGGGCGATTTGTCCGGCCATCGAGGGCTCGGACTGGAGTTGCATCTGGCAGGAGGGGCAGGTGAACGTCATGGCGGTGGAGAGTAGTCCCACTTTGCGCGGGGAGATGTCAGGACAATTCGACCGCGCACTCGTTCACCCCGCGAATCCGGCGCTGCGACGATTCCCGTGTTTTTTTCTTTGTGCCATTCCACGGCCCTCCTAGAACCAATGCCCCTCCGCGGTCAGGCGCGATGACCCCCATCCGCTCCGCAGAGATCGTCACATCCACCTCAGAAGAAACCGAACCACATGAGCTACATCCCACTGATCAGTTCCGGCGTCGCCGGCCCTCTCGGCGTCATCCACCTTCCCCGCCTCTGGCAGAAAGCTTCGCTGGAAGCCTGCGGCAAGCTGCATCCCGACTATCCCGGCATTGGCAAGGGCTACGACAGCATGGTCCTCGCGGGCCTCGGCCTGGACGAAGCCGCCGTGCGCGAATTCATCAAGAGCAAGAAGCCGAGCTACACGGAGTTTGAAGCGTGGATCAAGACTCAGCCGGGCGTGAAGCTCGACCAGGCGACGATCGACAAATCCAACGCCGACATCCGTGGCTACAATCACGACGACGCGACGCGCAAAGGCATCTTTGACGCCTGCGGCCTGAGCGACGGCGCCTGCGCGGCCCGCGGCGCGATCGAACTCAACAACCTCGACGATTGGTCGTGCTTCCATAAGGAAGTGCTGAGCTAGCCGCACGCGCTGCCACTTTTGGCCGGCGCCCGATCGGCGGGCGCCGCGCCAAAGTAGTTCCGGGCTTGAGCCCGAACAAACGTCCTCGCAGATCGAACGCTGAGACGAGCTAAAGCTCGCGACTACTATGCCCATCCCACTCGAAGACACTTTCGCCGACATCGTCGGCAAGGCGATGCGCGGCCTGAAACTCGCGGATAGCGACGTGGCCGCGCGCGCCTCCGTGACCGCCGCCGCCGTGCAAGACCTGCGCGACGGTACCTTTGACGAAGCCACCGCGCGCGCCGTGGCCCCGGTGCTCGGACTCGGGGCGGCGCAACTCGTCGCCGCCGGAAAGAAAGCGTGGCAGCCCCAGCCGATCGACGTCGCGGGGCTCGCGTCGTTCAACACGCCCTACGAGGACATGGCCGTGAACAGCTACCTCGCGTGGGACGCCGCGAGCCGCGAGGCGGTGGCCTTCGACACCGGCGCGGATTGCAGCGGCGTGCTCGATCTGCTCCAGCGGGAAAAGCTCACGCTCAAGCTCATCCTGCTCACGCACACGCACGGCGACCACATCTTCGACCTCGACCGGCTCCGGGAAAAGACCGGCGCGCCCGCCTTCGTCGGCGACCGTGAATCCGTCGAGGGCGCGGAGAAGTTTGCGCCGGGTCGCAGCTTCAACTGCGGGAATCTCAAAATCGAATCACGGCTCACCTGGGGCCACTCGCCCGGCGGCATCACCTACGTCATCGCCGGACTCGCGCGCCCGGTCGCCATCGTCGGCGACGCTGTCTTCGCCGGCTCGATGGGCGGCGGCGGCATCTCGTATCCCGACGCACTCGCCACGAATCGCAAGGAACTCCTCACCCTGCCGGACGACACCGTGCTCTGTCCGGGCCACGGCCCGCTGACCACCGTCGGCGAGGAGAAGCAGCACAACCCGTTTTTCACCGCTTAACCCAACTCAACGCACCCCCACTATGTCTAAAAAGATCGGATTCGTCGGCGTCGGCCGCATGGGCGCGAATATGGCGCGCCGCCTCCAGGAATGCGGATACCAAGTCACCGCCGTCTATGACGTGAACCGCAAGGGCGCGGCCGAACTCGCCACGGAAATCGGCGCCGAAGCCTGCACGAAACTCGCCCGCGTCACGGAGCTGAGCGATGTCGTCATCACCGTCGTCACTGACGACAAAGCGCAGGTTGCGATCTTCACCAGCAAGAAGGACAACCTCCTGCAAGGCGCGAAAGGCCGGACCTTCATCAACTGCGCAACGATCTCGCCGAAGACCCACATCCAGGTCGAGAAGCTGGCCAGGAAAGCCGGAGCGGCGAGCCTCGAGGCCTGCATGGCGTCGTCGATCAATCAGGCCCGCGCCGGCACGCTTTATCTCATGTGCGGCGGCGAAAAGGCGGTCTTCGACAAGCTCAAGCCGCTCCTCATCAAACTCTCCGACGAAGGCAAGCTGCTGCGCTACATCGGCAAAGCCGGCCAGGCCGCGCAGGTGAAGGCGCTGGTGAACATGGTGATGAATATCAACACCGCTGGCCTTGCCGAAGGCCTCGGCCTCGGCGCCGCGCTCAAGCTCGACCTCAAGACGCTCATGGAAGTCTTCTCCCAGACCGGCGCGAACAGCCGCGTGCTCGTGACCGATGGCGAAGACATGGTGAACCGCGACCACTCGTGCTTTTTCAGCGCCGCGCACGCCGCGAAGGACAGCGGCATCGCCCTCAAACTCGCCAAAGAACAAAAGCTCAACCTCCCTCTCGCCAATGCGACGCTCGCGCAATTCACGAAGCTGACCAAGCTGGGCATGGGCGGCCTCGACAAAAGCGGCATCGCCGAACTGACCTTCAAAGGCCGCGGGAAGAAGAAGTAGGCGGAGGCAGTTTCGCGTCTCGCTGGAAAAGAACTGCTGGAATTGTTTCGGCACCTGCAAGGGTGGCGGAAACGCTCTGGATTTCGTCGCGCGCAAGGAGGGGTGTTCCCTCCGCACAGCGGCCTCGCCGCAGAATTCAGCCATTCCCTCGACGCCCAGATTGCCGCCGGCTTCCTCCTCACCGCGCTCGACGCAGATGGCTGGTCGGACGACCTCACCGTAGTTATCCCCCACTGCGGTTGACCGTCGCCTTGCGCTCCGTGATGCATCCTCCATGACAGCCGCCGAGATCATCCACGAGATCGACTGCCTGCCGCCTGCGGAACTGGCCGAGGTCGTGCGCCACACCAGGGAACTCGACAAACACCGCCCACTTTCGCGCGCTGAACTCACCGGGCTGGCCCAGCGCATGGTCGATGCCGGCGATCCCGCCGAAGCCGACCGGCATCAGGAAGCATTGGTGAAGGGTTTCTACGGCGAGCCGTAGCCGTCATCCCGAGGATTCTCCGCAAGAAGCTACCGCGGGCGTTGATCCAGCATCTCTCGCTCCGCATCCGGCAGCGCGAAATCAGCCTCGATCAGATGGGCTTGTGCGCTGAATGGTGCGACACCGATCCCGAAGTCCTCGACGGGGGAATGGTTCAAACGCTTCCCAGGCATGATCGCCTGCGGCGAGGGTGAGTTTGTGAAAACATTCCTCACTCCCGGACAAGCGCCTCATGGGCGAGAGGTGAGATGAGAATCTGCGGAACCGTGATACAGGGACGGACCCCAGCGCTTCGGCGCATTCATTGCCGCCCGGCATTGCGAGATTCTCAGACTGACACCGCTGCTCCACCCTGTCCCATCTCACCCTCACTCGCCGACACGTCCTTCCATGTTGCTCCCCCGTCGTCATGTCATGGACTTACCGGATATTGAACTTCAACTCGATAAAACATATTCCCACTGCCATGATTCACCGGGTCTGAAATGCTATTGAGCGGGGGTGACCCGAATATTCCGGAAGCGACATCTCCCATCCAGCCTGCGGACAACTGTGTTGTCCACTGCACGCGATAAATTCGTCCAGCCACACTTGGCCATTGGATTACCGGATTGTCGGTGCTCGATTCCCGACTGACGGAAACGGTGAGGCGCGAAGACACGTCATTCGGAACCGTGCCCGCGATGAACTCGTCGAAATCAGTAGCGCCATCCCCGTCTGAATCTTCCGAGAATTGCAGTTGGAGGTCAGCAAATGTCACACATCCGTCCCGGTCGAGATCCAAGACGGAGTTGTAATTCGCATCTCCCCGACAGCTTCCTAAGCCAAGCGCAGCGATCTGAAAATCACCGGAATCGACGGCGCCGGTCATATCGATATCAGAAGGGGCGATACGAATCGCTTTCATCCCCAGTTGCTCGTCCGGGACACCCATTGCGTCGAGGTTCGCTGTGAGAGCGTCGAAAAAGGACTGATCCAATCCTCCTGAGGCCGCCGCCGCTAAAGGAGGATTGGTTTCTACATATTCATATACGGGTTTGCCCAATCGCCCCAAGCATTCTTCGTCCGTAAGAGGATAGCAACCGGGCGGATAATTGTACTGTCTGAGTACTGCGCTCAGATAATCCAGTCGCACATCGTAATAATAGGTCCGAATATCCAACAGCCCATTTGGAAAAGGCTTCCAATCGTCCCCATCAAAATCAATATTGACCCATTCGAACCGTTCAAAACGATCCGGATAGTTTCTGTCTTCGCCGCAAAACGTAACGTAAAGAATGTTCCGTCCGGCCACAAAATGACACGCACCGATGATGCGCCCATCCCTTAGCGCGTGTCCCGCGCCCGGCACATAGTATCTCAATTCGTAATGAGTGGTTAAATGAGTAAAATTTTCGGCGACTTGCCAAACCTCAATTCGTTCGCCGGATTTCGCCTCTAGGTATTCCAGCCTTTTGGTTTCACCAGGCTGGGTCAAATCGGAGAAAATGAACTCAACGCGCTGAGGTTTACAAATTTTGGAGAAGTTCGCTGTATAGCTTGCACCGTTTGGAGGAACAGTGATGGTTCGAGAAATGGCGGTACTGCCGTCGCTCCAGCCCTCAAATATCCAAAATTGGGACGGTGAGGCCGAGATTTGTTGCTGCGAGCCGATTTGAAAAGTCCCTCCACCCGCGACGACGCCGCCTTCAAGCGGATTTGCAACTACGGTGATCACCGAACTAGATTGAAAGTTTGCGGTATAGTTGGCTCCGCCCGCCGGAACCGTCACGGTGCGAGGATTGGTGATAATTCCATCATTCCAGCCGGAAAATGCCCAATTCGGTGCGGGGGTCGCGGAGATCGAGACCTGCGAACCAACCGTGTAAGTACCGCCGCCAGTGACTGTGCCGCCATGCGTCGGAACAGCCGAGACGGTTATAGAAGCTTGCTGCACAGATGTAGTTATTTCCACGCTGCCCGCCCAGTTAATTAGGTTGCCGGTGTTGCACCCTCCCAAGATTCCCTCCGCGCGAAGGCTCACCAGATGGGAACCGGACGATACAGGACCGAAATCATAGTTGGCCGAAGATTGTCCTGCTGCTAGCGGTCCGGAAACCGCCACCTGTACACCGTCCACGGAAATGCGCATGCTAAGACTTGAACAGTGCCCCGCACCTGCGGTGTATTTGACACGCAAAACCGACTGAGTGACGGCTTGAACATCGAACGTTTGACACGATAGCTGCCCGGGGCAGGTGTTGCTAACGAAGATGCTGTATGAGTTTTGGACGGGTGTTCCTTGGGCGTGAGTCTTGATCGGTAGCAAAATCAGAAGTGCCGCTATCATGATCCAACAGCATGAATTTGTATTCGCGGCGTTCATTCTTTGGACTTTCATTTTGTTCATTTGGTATCGCCCGAGGGCTGCGTCGCGGAGCGAAATAGGCGTGTGAGACCGAGGCCACGAGGCTCAGCCGCCGGATGCCACACTTGCGCCAAAAGCGGGCAATCCCCTCGTGGTCGATGGGAATCGGCATACGGTCACGCGCGCAGTTTGTCTGCGACTCAGCGCATTGGCAATTGCGGATCGGATTAGCGCGGCGGTAGAAGCGGCTCATGAAATGGCGCTGGCATGGCGCTGGCATGGCGCTGGGGTCAGGTCCAGAATCCCGCTGTCGGATCTCTGAACGGGTGGATG